>CAMWYL010000050.1 GCA_947178465.1 uncultured Lachnospiraceae bacterium
GTTCCAGACTGTTTCTGTCTCTTTGCGTAGTCTCTGCCTTGCTTTTTACTTCCTCCAAACGTGGATACAGCTGCTCCTGTTGCTGCATGCATTCCTGTCTGATTTGTTCAAGTTTCTGAAGTTCTTCATACAGCTCGCTTTCTTTCTGCTCTAACTCTTTTTGATAGGAGATACGGGCCTGTTCGAGCCTTTGAACACAATCCTGATACACCCGGATACTGTCTGCAAATGTCTGCGTTTTTGCCCGAATTTCCGATACTTCTTCATACTGTTCCAAAAACCGTTTATATACATCTTCATCCAGCAGATATTCTTCTTCCAAATATTTGTGAATGTGCTTAATTTTCGTGAGAATATTGTTCATATTATCCGTTTTTCCACCCTCAAGCGAGAATACTCCCCAAAATTTATCCTCTCCCTGATTAGATTCACTCACCAGCTCTTCTTGTCTTTTTCCGTTCTCATCCTCCTTCCACTCTGCCGATGTCTTTGCATTTGATACCTCGTGGAAATAGTCTGCCTGTATAAGTTCCTCAATCAGAGTTTCATCGATTTCCTTACTTAGCGGAAGCTCCTTCACAATATTTTGAACAGCACCATTATTCGAACTTGCGACCACGATATTATTTTCGGTAATATGTTCCGGGATCACGCCAATCGATGCATGATTGTAATAAATTGTTTCCTCCGTTCCTTTAATGAAATGATCCGGGAGTTTCGCGATATCATACGCCTGCTGTACAACTAACTGCGCAAAAATATCCTTTAAAAGTGTCGTTTTTCCGGTTCCCGGCGGTCCGTTGACACTTCGTATCTGATTGTTATCGAAACCGATGGATAAATTTACCGCAACCTGCTGCATCAAAGAAAGCGCATACGCCGTATTGCTCGGAAATCTTCCGAGCGGATAATTCTTCGGCTGTAGGATCTGTTCAAACGCATGCCGATGGAAATTTACGGATTCCTTTTTGCTGTCAAGGTTAGTACGTCCCTCCTCATTTCCATACAAATAGGCGTTCAGATTAGCTGTCTTGATTCCCTTTGCTTTTTCCAGATCATCAATGAAAAAGGAATGCAGATTCGTCGCATCGGTATCTATGTTTTTTAAAATCCGCATGCGACAATTTTTTACATCAATCCCATATCGAAGAATTTCCTTTTGCATCGCCGCATTAAACTTCTCCAGGGACCCTGATGTCTGATCAAAATCCTGCAAAAACTGCTTTTTTAAGTTGTCCTCAAAATCTCGAAACTCCTTCTCGTTCGGAACTTTTTTGTAATATCGTATGTATGCACTTTCTGTAAAGAATGTCATATCCTGCTGGATATTTAAACTTTTATCAAAATATAATGCAAAACTAAATTTATTTTCGACACGAATCTCCTCATCCGTCGGTTTCAAATGGTATTGTTCCCGAAGAATGGAAACCACTTCTTGAAAATCGAAGATATCAAAATATACAACAATTCCACCATTCTGCTTTAAACTAAATTTCTTTTTTTCGATTTCATTTAAAAACAAGGAGTAGAAATCCTGTCCCTGCATATCATCCAAAGTAAGGATAGATTTATCTTTGATACTGATGTCTCCCTCCGATAAATGTTCCACCATGATCCATGCTTCTAAAATCTTATCTTTTTCTATCATTTCTTAAATATAACTCCTTCGTATCCGACCGCATTTCTAATCTGCTTTTCAATATCTCCCCTACAGCCGTTTCCATTGGCTTTTAAAGTACTGATTTCATGCGATACCGAAAAGCTGTATCCTATCAGTTCATTCTTATATATCCGTATAAGCATCTATGACACCCGTCAGGGAATCAACTTCAAAAGCATCCACTCTGACCGGCTCTTTTTTATCATAGTCAAATCCGTAAGTATAAAATTCATATACCGCATCATCAACCTGGGACAAATGCAAAAAATAAGGTATCCCGGCTATTTCAATCCGATAACAGTATTCCGGCATTTCGCATCCCAGAACCTCCTCATAAACCGCAAGAACATCTTCATCAAAGAATATCCTGTCGCAGGAATATGCTCCATAATATTGCTCATAAATCATATCCGGTGCCTGCCCGGTGGATATGGCATTTTCATTTCCTGATATTTCCCTGCGTTCGCTTTTGACAGCCTCTAAAGACACATCGGGATAAATATAATAGGGATTTACGATGCTAATCCATTTGTAACCGTCCTCTCCCTCATCATAGGGAAGCCTGTCATAATATATAAAACATCTGACAGGGAATTTCCCCACCGTTTCACATACTCCCCCTTATCATTCGCAGCATATCTCCATGTATAAACTGCAAAACCATCGTTCTCAAAATCATACACACCAAAATCTCTTCTTATCATGCTGTCTGCTGTCTCTTGGCTCCCTGTTCCCGTCCTCTGCCTTTGATCGGAGGTATATAATACATACTGCCACGCTTCATCCTGATATCCGTATACCTCCATATCCGTCAGCAGAATGTCCTGACTCTCGAAGCAATACTCTGCAAAAACTTTTCCATCTCTCACGGTAAATCCTTGAAAGGAGTTTTCCTGTCCATAGCCGTTACGAAGCGGAAGCGGTTTCAGCGGTTCCTCATATCCCTCTTTATTTCCTAAATACAGATAAAGGCGGCGTTGTATCGGAACCGATGCTGTTTCCTCATCAATCTTTCCTATTACAACTCCCAAATCATTTATTTGATCCCCATTAAAATCTCCAACGCACCAGTCTTCCACTTCAATACGGAATTGGTCACTTGTTTCTGTCAGGGAATTATAAACATTAAAAGCTTTTTCCAACTCCCCCTTCCACGCTTCCCGATCCTCATCAGAAGCAGGAAACACATCTGTCGCTCTTTTTCGCAAAACCTGTAAAGGATCCCCCGGATTCCCGCCAATGGACAAATCAACCGGTTCCGGAAGATATTCTATTCCCGAGTAATCCTCTATTTCATTATTACGCAAATTTAAATTCGTCAGACCGGTACAATGTGAAAGAGGCGCTATATCCTTTATACTGCATCCGGAAACATCCAGATGCTGCAAAGCTTTCATCTGTTCTACGAAAGAAATATCCATAAGATACACATCATGAATGGTCAGTTCCACTAATTCTTCCATGTTTTCCAGATATCCGTAATCAAGCACCATCCGCTTCTCACATCCCGGCTGCACATCAATATAAAGCCGTTCCAAGCGGGGCAGAAGAGCCAGATCATCTAAAACAGCAATCGGCTCTTCCTCCTTTTGTAAGAGAAAGGTGCAGAACCGTAATTGCTTCCGGATGTTCTTTATCCGGTTTTCCTTTACATGCTTCGCTGTTTTTTTCCTTCATTGTTGCATCTGCAAAGGCATCACTATCATAAGAGACATCTCTTTCTTCCGTTTGAGCAGTTTCATCTGCCTGCTTACCGGTTTCGGCGGGTTGTCTCTTTTCAATATTTTCCCCGCCCTGTCCGCATCCCCAAAGCAAACTGATTAAGAGCAGACCGACTACCGTTTTTCCCATGACTTCTTTTCTTATGTTCATCTAAAAGATTCCCTCTCTTTTCATTGGACTTTCCGGATTTTCCCGCAAAATCTGGAAAGTCTTCAGATGAAATATCATATATGGGAATACTTATATCCGAACCAATACTTGCATCACGTTCTATTTCATCTGTCCGTTAAGCGCTTCCACGCGTTTTTCCATATTCGTCGTATCGATTGCTGTATCAATCCTCCTTTTCACAGCTTCCTTAAACCGCTCATCCCTTACCATCGCTGATATAAAGCCCTGCGTCCTTGGATGAATCGATTCCGTCCTCCACACAGATTAAGTTTACACCATAGTCCTGCATTGTCTGAAGGGAATTCAGCACATCCGCAGCGTTTCTGCCAAATCCGGAAAGTTTGAACACAAGAACAAAACTCACATCATCCTCGCCCGATTCAATTTTCTCCATCATGCGCGTAAACTCAGGTCTGCCTTAATATTTTTTCCGAAAACCTTCGTCTGAAAATTCGAAAACAACTGTCATATCCTGATATTCCGCATACTTGCGCAGTTTATCTCTCTGTGCATCCAGACTGTATCCATCCGCCTGCACCGCCGTAGATACGCGGGTGTAAATATAACATTTTTTCTGCTTTTTCAACTTAGTCTCCTCACTATGGGAGTTGTAATGCTCCATTTTTCAATAGTTTCTTAACCATAGATTCATATTTCTTTATACCAAAGTCCTCAACAATACTTGTAATTCTCGCCCCTGCATCCTTTGAGGACGCACCGCACAGAAAAACACGTTCATCCGGTGTCCCATAATCCAACACTATAAATCTATCGTGAAAGACACCATCAGTGTGCTGCATGGTTAGTTGAATGCCAGGGTATTCTCTGCAAAAATCGTTATATTCTACATTGTGGAGTTTGCCGGTTCCAATGTTATCGCTGAATATCTTGATATCAACTCCGGCAGGTGTGTTTTTTAACAAAACCAATGTACGAAGAGCTATGTAATTATCTATCAGATAAACAGATTTCTTTGCTTGGCTGTATATGGATGAATATGCTACATCAGCACTACAGTATTGGGTGTTATACATGAGCCATCCATTATCATCGTTATTCACAAAACTATTCATCATATCAGCAAGATCCGATTTGGTAACAACATCATTAAGCTGATTCATGACATCAGACATCTGCCGCTCAACAGAGCCTATGTTCATACGAAGTTTATTAATTTCGTCAGAATTATTTGATGTCTGAATCGAAAGTCGCATTACCTCACGCGCTCCGATAAGACCCTGATTTCCAATAATGTAATCCTTTATTTTCTTAAACGTACGAATTAATGCTTTGCTCTGTTTAGTTGCCAATTCTCCTTTTAAAACCGTCATAAGCATATATAATCCCTGTTCAGTGAACACATGAGGATTATATCTACTCTTTGAACTAATATTTGCGGTCGAAAAATTCGTCCGCAAATATGATACTTCATCGTCAGTGAGTTCAAACATAAAATCCGTATCAAATTTTTCAATATTGTTGCGTACTTGCTCGTTAAATCTCTTATTTTCATATCCATAAATAGCGGCAAGATCCGCATCAAGCATCACTTTGTATCCTCTGATATCATACAGTTTGTCCTGCAAATATTCCTCCGTTACTTCAATTATTGCTATTTCTTCCTTTGTCTTTTCTGCCATATTTATCCTTTCCAAATTTGCGGACGAAAATCTCGTCCGCAAATTGTTTTTGCAAAAATCTCCTGATTATAACCAAACCGAATTGCACACGGTTACAGTCATTTTAAACGTATCGAAATCGATGCATTTAAAACATTTTTAACTTTTGATTGCTTTACCCTTTTTCTTTAACCAATTTCTCATACTTTATCTGATACTCTATCAACCGCGGAATATATTCCGGCGGGGTGCGCCGCCCCGCCTCCCAATCCTCTAATGTGCGGACAGGTATCCCCGTATGATGCGAAAATTCTTTCCTGTTCTCGCCCGCTTCCTCACGAAGTTCCGTTATTCTTCTTGCTATATCCATGTATATATCCTCCACGCATTGCGTTATATGTATCATAATACATTATACGTTTCTTCGCAATGCACTTTGTCTCGCTTTTCCCGCTCTATCTTTTTCGGCACATCCGACCCATATTTCAACATCAATTTGCTCATAACATCAATACAGCGTTCGAAGGCGATATTGTCTTTGGGATCATCATAATATATATATCTTATACTCCACATAAGCTCTCTCCTGCGCTTTCGTTGTATATTCCGGTATATTTTCCATGTCACCGATAGACACGAGCTCTATGCGTATCTAATTGTGTAACAATCTCAAAATGATACTCAAAATCTCTGTTATTGAATCACTACCGGCTGTCTTTTCAGCATAGCTTTTTGAACTTTCCAGAGTTTCTCCATCTCTTCCTTGACAATAAGGAAATGACTGTAAAAGAACCGGCATTGCGCCTACTACTCTTTATTCTATTATTCAATGGGATGCCGCAATACGTTTTGACACGGCGCTGCGTATTTCCAATATCCTTGACATACCGTTCAACTCGATCTGTAAGGACAATCCTTATGAAGATATGGATACTCTGCCAAAGCTGCCTTCAGACAGGGAGCGCCTTATGGTCGGCATGGAAAAGAAAGCCTATTTTTCTGACCGCACACTAAAGATTATTAAAAGTTTTGGTAAATTACCCTTGGAATAATCTTCAAACCAGTCTATCTCTTTATCTGTATACTATTTTTGAGCATACATCTTGAAAGATTCAATAATATATGCGGACAGTGCTTGACTTCCGGATTATCTTTCTTGGATTTATTATAGTTCTCTCCCATATCCAATCCGCACATCCGCTTAACTTCTGCAATATACCTCGTATGCACATTCACACCTTACTTTTCCTTCACATACTCCTTAATCTTCCCATAGGTAGCCTTTTCTGTTGGCGTGTAATTGCTCTCTGCACCAGGCTCCATTGTTATCTCAATTTTAGGTGTATCAGTTTTGAGGGATAATTTGACAACCGTCTCCACATGCCCCGTTCCCGGAAACTGGTCTATCGCCACTGCTCTTTCCATCCGATACCCGCCCTCCAGAAACGCCTCCAAATCGCGTGCGAGGCTGGTCGGCTTGCAGCTGATATAGACGATTCTGTCAACTCCGTACGCAATGATTTTCTGCAGCGCCTTCGGATGAATTCCGTCGCGCGGCGGATCCAGCACAATAAAATCCGGCTTATACGCAATATCATCCAAGACCTTGAGCACGTCGCCCGCTATAAATTCACAGTTATCCAGACCGTTCAGCGCGGCGTTCTGTCGTGCGGCGACAACCGCCTCCTCCACAATCTCCACGCCGATAACCTTTCCCGCCACAGGCGCCAGAAGCTGCGCTATCGTCCCCGTGCCGCTGTATAAGTCAAACACCACCTTATCATTTTTTCCCTCCGGAGAAATATCCCCAAGGAATTCCCGAGCCGTCTCATATAATACCTCCGCTCCGAGACTGTTCGTCTGGAAAAAGGAAAACGGAGAAATCTTGAATTGCAGCCCCAGAAGCTCCTCATAGAAATAGTCCTTTCCATAGAGCACTGTCGTCTCGTCGCTTTGAACAATATCCGCAAGCGTATCATTTTTTGTATGTAAAATGCCTGCTATTTTTCCTGCCAACGCAAGCGCCATCAGTCGCTCCACAAGCGTATGCAATTCGTGCGTCTCCTGCGTCGTCGTGACAAGCACGACCAGAATCTCACCTGTCTTCTGCCCCTTTCGCACCAGCAGATGACGCAAATATCCCTCATGGCGTATCCTGTGAAAATAGGTGGCATTCCGTTCTGCAAAATAATCCAACACACACGACAGAATCTTCCTGTAGTCCGCATCGACAATGCAGCACTCGCGCACAGACACAATATCATAAAAGCTCCCACGCTTATGCATTCCGAGCGCAAGCGGCCCGTCCTTATATTCATCTCCAAAGGAAAATTCCATCTTGTTCCGGTACGCAAACTGCACGGGACTTGGCTTTATCCCCTCGAAAATCGTGTCCATATACGTCATCGCAGCATTTTCGCCGCCTTCCAATAACATCTGTTTTTTAAATATGGGCGCCAGCAGACGACGCACCTGCTCCTCCTTAAGGACAAGCTGTTTCTCATAGGGCAGATTCTGATAACTGCACCCCCCGCATTCGGTAAAATGCGGACAACGGCTCTCAATTTCATCCGGAGCCTTCTCAACTACCTCCAGAAGCCGCCCCTCTGCCTTTCCCTTTCGCTTCTTATTTACCATAAAGGATACCCTTTGCCCGGGCACCGTGTTTTTTACCACCGCGGTCTCTTCCTCACAGTGAACGATGCCCTTATTCGGAAAATCCAACCGCTCCACATATCCCTCATAAATCTGCCCCTTTTTCATCCAAACCTCCATAAAAAATCGAGCGCCGGCGCACTCGATTGCAAAAAGCTTCGCTTTTTGTTAAAATGATTTACGCTGCCGCAATTTCCCATAGGATAAAAAGAGCCTGCCTCAGCAGACTCTCCTATTGGCACCTTCCCGCACCTTTCATATTTATGATAACTTATTTTACGGTCGTATATTCTTCTTCCTTTACAGGCTCCTCGTCCTCTTCGTCATCAAAGAAATCATCCTCAAAATCATCATCATATTCATCATCAAAATCATCCAGATAATCCGGTGTCATATAACGATACACCGCATATGCGATGGCTGCAACTGCCGCGATCGCGCCGATAACCGCCAGAATCCATAATACGGTATTCCCCTTCTTCTCGTTATCCGATCTCAGCTCGTTCTTGCAACAATCCTTACTTATTAAATTTTTGTCCTGAAGGTATTCCAATACATCGTCCCATTTTTTCATAATGAGTACCCCTTTCTCGTTTATTCCCGTTTCAGCCTGTCTTTAAAAGCCCGTTGTATATATCATATCACCTTTTATCAATTTTTACTACTACTTTTTATATCACATTTTCTTTAATTTTGCAAAAGCGGCATACATGATTTTATTTCCATATCCGTCAAATGCAACCGTTACCTTATAATCGCGAGGCTCCTGCCTGATTTCAAGCACCGTTCCGGCACCGTATTTAATATGTTGCACGCGGTCACCCACCTCATAGCCAAGCGCTCCCTGCGCCATAACCTGCGCTCCTTTGGTCAGACTGTCAAGGGATTTTGCTATATAAGGCTTGTTTGCCTCCAGCGTCTCCTTCTTCCGCACGACGGCCTTAGGCTTTGACGCCAATATGTCCGCAAAGTCCCGCCCCTTTGCAGGTGTCTGTCGTGTTGTTTCAAAAACAGTTGTTTTTATATTGTGTGTTACATTCGTGTCAGGCTGAAATGCCGCCCAATTATTCCCCGTCTTTTCCGCACGTCCAAACGATGTCCGCTGCGTCCCGTTGTCCAAAAGCTCCTCCGGAATTTCCTTCACGAAGCGGCTGACGGGATTATACTGCGTCTCCCCGCGCAGCATCCGCTGGCGCGCGCTGGTAATGGTCAGATCCTCCTTGGCCCGCGTTATTCCCACATAGGCAAGCCGCCGCTCCTCCTCAATATCCATCGGGTCGTCCGAAACAATCGTCATATAGCTTGGAAATACGCCGTCCTCAAGACCCGCCAGATATACCTGTGAGAACTCCAGTCCCTTCGCACTGTGCAACGTCATCAGCAGCACTCTGTTATCGTCCTTATTCACTCCGTCTATATCCGCAACAAGCGCAACCTCCTCAAGAAACGCCGAAAGCGTTGCCTTCTCTCCAAGCGCCTCCTGCTCCTGCTCAAAGCTCACTACCTTGGTGATCAGCTCATCAATATTTTCGAGACGGTCGGCCGCATCCTCATCATCCGAGTCCTCCAGCTCCTTCACATAGCCTGTTGTTTCAAGAACATTTGTTATTAATTCCTCCAGACTGCCAAAGGAAAGCATTGTCCGAAACGTCTGTATCATAAGCGCAAAGGCCTTCAGCTTCTCCGCTGCCTTACCGCTTCCGATTCCCGGGATCTGCTCAACCTGCTGCAATGCCTCAAAAAAGCTTATCCCCGTCTCATCCGCGTATCCCTGCACACGGTTAATGCTTGTTGCGCCGATTCCCCGTCGCGGCACATTAATGATTCTCTTTACCGCCAAATCGTCCTTACCGTTATCGATGGTCTTCAGATAGGCAAGAACATCCTTGATTTCTCTTCTGGAATAAAAGTTTACGCCGCCGACTACATTATATGGAATATTCAAGCCGATAAAGCTTTCCTCCAAAAGACGTGACTGCGCATTGGTTCTGTAAAGCACGGCACACTCCCTGTAATCACTGATTTGCTCCCGCTTTTTCCGTCGAATATCACCTGCTATGTATTCCGCTTCCTCATATGCGGTATCGCAGTCCCTGAAATGAATGCGATTACCCGCACCCTTATCCGTCCAAAGCGCCTTCGCTTTCCTCCCGACATTATTTCTTATAACCGCATTCGCCGCGTCCAACACGTTCTGGGTAGAACGGTAATTCTGTTCCAGCTTAATCACTGCCGCATCCGGATAAACCTGCTCAAAATCGAGAATGTTTCTGATATTGGCCCCCCGAAACTTATAAATCGACTGGTCGTCATCCCCCACTACGCACAGATTCCGATTCTTGGACGCCAGAAGCCGGACAAGCTCAAACTGCGCCGTATTGGTATCCTGATACTCATCCACCATAATATAGCGGAAGCGGTTCTGATAATTCTCCAACACCTCGGGGCAGCTCCGAAACAATTCCACCGTTTTCACGATGATATCATCAAAATCAAGCGCGTTATTTTTCTTTAATAACGACTGGTATTCTTTATATACATCCGCAATACGCCGTTTTGTGAAGTCCCCTGCCACCGACAGCTCATAGTCAAGGGGCGATATCAGTTCATCCTTGGCAGACGAGATTGCACCAAGCAGCGTCCTTTCCTTCAACTGCTTGGTATCAATGTTAAGCTTTTTACAGACCTCCTTCATAACACTCTTGGAGTCGTCGGTATCATAAATCGTAAAGCTTGTATCATACCCCAGCCTGTCGATATGCCGCCGCAATATCCGTACACAGGTTGCATGGAAGGTCGCCACCCATATGCTTTCCGAGCCGTACCCTACAATATCATCCACTCTGCTGCGCATCTCTCCCGCCGCTTTATTGGTAAAGGTAATCGCAAGGATATTCCACGGATTGACACCCGAACTTTCTATCAGATACGCAATGCGGTGCGTCAGCACGCTTGTCTTACCGCTGCCCGCTCCCGCCAATATCAGAACCGGCCCTTCCGTAGTGAACACACCCTTTTTCTGTTGCTCATTCAATGCATCATACTGCCCCATAGTAATAACCTTACCCTTCCTCTCATCCGTGTATTGAAGTCCCGATTTTTCAAGTATATCAAATATTTCCGTTTTTGAGAAGCACGAAACGAAGTTTATGCATATTATAAACAAAACAGTGTGAAAATAAATTTTCACACGCGGGATTTAAACTCGCAAATAAAATAAGACGGGAGGATTCTTATGAAAAAGATTCAGCGAAAGTATCTTTCTCTGCTCTTGACAACGGCGCTGCTCGTCTCCGTACTGCTTGGCGGATGCGGCAAGACGGAAACCGGCTCCGAACTTACCAAGGTAACTCTCAACGAAGTCGCGCACTCGATATTCTATGCCCCGATGTATGTTGCGATTGAGGAGGGCTATTTTGCCGAAGAGGGAATCGATTTGGAGCTTGTAACAGGCTATGGTGCCGACAAGACCATGACCGCGCTGCTTACCGGTGAAGCGGATATCGGTTTTATGGGTTCTGAGGCGACCATCTATACATATCTGCAGGGAGCGGAGGATTATGCGGTCAACTTCGCCCAGCTCACACAGCGCGCGGGTAACTTCCTTGTCAGCCGCACTCCCATTGACAATTTTAACTGGGATATGCTCAAGGGGACTTATGTTCTCGGTGGACGCAAGGGCGGAATGCCGCAGATGGTATTTGAATATATTCTGAAAATGAACGGCATCGACCCGGAAGCTGACCTCACGATAGACACCAGCATTGATTTCGGTTCCACTGCCGCCGCCTTTGCGGGCGCAAAGGAAGGGGATGCCGGTTATGCTGACTTTACCGTGGAATTTGAGCCGCATGCAACCTCCCTTGAGGAACAGGGAAAAGGCTATATTGTTGCTTCCCTCGGAACCGACTCCGGCTATGTGCCCTATACGTCCTTCTCTGTACGCAAAAGCTATTTTGAAAAACATACCGACACGCTGCAGCGCTTTACTAAGGCGCTTCAAAAGGGAATGGATTATGTGGCAACCCATTCCGCGCAAGAAATAGCAAATGTTATTAAACCACAGTTCCCTGAGACGGACAGTGAGACAATTGCCACCATCGTCTCACGCTATAAAAATCAGGACACCTGGAAAACAGATCTCGTATTTTCTGAGGAAAGCTTCAAGCTGCTCCAGAACATTTTGATGGAAGCTGGAGAGCTTGACCGATATGTGCCCTACACGGATTTAGTTGACAATACCTTCTCCACACAGGCAAAGCCCTGATTTTTGACCACGCAAAAAGCCATCGCACCTGAAATTCGTGCGATGGCTTTTCTAAGGAAAAGGAGTCTGCTACTTGTTGTTATTGTCGTAGCTGTTCTTGCAATTCTTCTGGCTGTTGGAATTCTGAGAGTTCTGAGAATTCTGGGAATTCTGAGAAGATGAATTCTGAGAGTTCTGAGAATTCTGGGAATTCTGTGTGCCGGTCTTGTAGTCATTCTGGTAGCTGTTGCTGCTATTGTTGGATGACTTGTTGTTTGTCTTATTCTGCTCGTAGCTGTTGTTTGTTCCTGACATTTTCATTCCCTCCAAAGGTTATAACTTATTTGTAACAGTTTTCCGGTTACGTCATTAGGATTTGCACAAATGCACCTTTTTATACCATGCAATTTATTTACATATAAAGTTATCTTTGGAAAGTCTGACCAAAACTGACAACTTGACTTTGTTGGTTTTTATTGTCAGAAAATTCTTGACCGCTTCTTTTAAAATTGCTATACTGAAATTAGTAAAGAGATACTCCTTCAATCCTCTTTACAACCCTTATAT
>CAMWYL010000051.1 GCA_947178465.1 uncultured Lachnospiraceae bacterium
TTTTGAGGATCAAAATTATATAGTGCAACTAAAAAAATCAGTTATTATTTGTACATCCAATTATAGAGATGAAGATGAAATTAGAAAAGAGTTAGGCAATGCAATTTTTAATAGATTTGATGTTGTTATAGGATTTAATGAGTTAAGTGAAGAGGCAAAATTAAAAATTGCAGAAAGATGCATATCAGAGGTGCAGATGAAATATAAAGAGGAAAAGGGTATGGATATGCCGGAACAATATTTGGATAATTTAAAAACAGCAGCAGTTAAATGTAGAAATGCCAGAGAGATACATCATTTAGTCAGTGATACTTTTGCATTGTATTATATAAAGCAAGTATGTGGTGATGATTGTTGATAATTGCAACATAGTTTTGCGTGGATAGTAGGTTTACTCAAAGAGGTACTTTTGAATTGTCTTAGGACGAGAGGGAAGTTTTCGAAATTATACATATTCAGCTAATAATAATGCAGAAAAAATATAGATTGGAACTGATAGGGTGAAATACTATCTACGAAAAAAGATAATACAAAGAAGAACTTTTGATAAAAGAGAGGACTTATAATGTTTACAGATTTAGATAAAAATAGAGAGATGTTGTTAGGTGCATATAAGAAAATAAAAAGTTATTACCACTATAATAAAAACTTTATTTTTATGAAGCAAAAGATAGCAGAGATGGAATATGACTATCAGAAGATGTCGCATATTATTGATGAGCTGGCTCAAATATTAGCATTTCCTAATAAACTAAATAGTAAGGAATTATTAAATGCATGGATTAAGAAAATAAATTTTTATGTTATGCCCAAATCTTTTATTAAAAATGAAAATGGTAATGATTTGTTTATCACGGGTGATTTGAGAGAGAATAAAGCCATGAATAAGGTGAATTTTTTTATTGATATGCCAATAGAATTACACTTGTTAGAGACGCTTTGGACGGTTTTGATAGGAAAATTTGTATTTGAGAAAGGCTTAATATCTTCAGAAAGTTATGGTAATTGTATTGATAACTATGTCTTATATAATGGACAAGAAGATTATTTATCTTCAATTAATTTTAGTAAAAATAAGTTATTTAAAATATACTTTCCTCAATACTGTAAATGGAAAAATGATGCAATAAAGAAAATAGAAATGCTAAATCGTTCTAAGATAAGTCAGGTTATGTTTTCGCTTGATATTAAAGGATTTTATTATTCTGTTTTTTGGAAATTTGATATATTGGATAATATATTTGGAGAGGATCCTCGTTATCAGGAATTAGGGATTTTAACAGATATTATTCAAAGAGTATTTGAACAGTATACGGATATTGTGAGAGAGTATCGTGTAGTTAATCAAGAAGCAGGAAAGAAAGAGTATATTTTGCCAATTGGACTATTTAGTTCAATGCTTTTAGCAAATATATATATGTCTGACTATGATAAGATGATAAAGGGTAACACCAAGGTAGTACATTATGGTCGATATGTTGATGATATTATAATTGTTATAGATGTATCAGGAGATGAAAAGGAAATTAATGAAAAAACGGCATTTGAGAAATGTTTAGTTATAGATAATCACATCTTGGAACATGTAAGAGATGACAAGTATGTACTTTGTAATCACTCAACTTTATTTATTCAGAAAGAAAAAGTTAAAATGGTTTATTTTGATAAGAATGATTCAACAGTATTGATTAGTCAGATGAAAAAGGCTATTACATATCCGAGCCAGATGAATATTATACCTGATACTGAATTGAGTTTAGTAGAGTTTGAAGAAGCAGCATATGCAAAAACGGGAATTGGTACGGCAACAAAAATAAGAGACATTGGAAATATGGTAATTGATAAATTTCAATTAGGATGGCATATGTCCCAAATTGTTATGAATAATAGAATCAAGAAGCGCTATATTACAAGAGACGAAAAAGTGCAAAGACAAAATGAGGGTGATAGTATTCTTCGGTTTTTTACAGGAAGTAAAGCATTGGAATATTCAAGTAATTGGATAAACGCGATGTATTATTTCTTGTTAACAGCAGATACAAATCGAAACGCATGGAAACAATTTGAAAGAAATATACGAAGTGCAATTAAGGAGTTAACTGCAAACCAAATTGAAGATTTGAATAAAGGAAAAAAAAGAACAATTGTTGCAAGATTAAAAAGAAATTTGAATTTACATTTTGATATATGTACAGCGACTGTTTTAGCATTATACCCAGAGTTTAGTAAAAAGGAAAAGAAAGAGATTATTAATCTTGCTATTCAATTAAGAAAAGCAAATTTATTTAATCATTATCTAGTATCATTTCCTTTGGTAAATTATTCAGATGACTTAGATGATAGCTGTGATTTGACAAGTATATCTCCAGAAGAGATACGTAGTATGGGGCTGAAAATATATGGAAGTAATAAATCAAAATTT
The DNA here is from genome assembly GCA_947178465.1 of uncultured Lachnospiraceae bacterium. Lineage (GTDB taxonomy): Bacteria > Bacillota > Clostridia > Lachnospirales > Lachnospiraceae > COE1. Next base: position 2,423 of record CAMWYL010000051.1, read on the forward strand.
TCTCCAAGATTTATTAATTTGGATGAGATATATCAATTTGTATTTTTGAGACAGTGTACTAAAGGAGGAAATTATTATCAGGATACAGAAAATATAACAGTAAGTGGTAAAATAAATTATATAGAAGATTATTTTTATGAGGTTAATCAAATTAATAAAAGTACAGCAGGTCATATAGCAATATCAATTGATAATATAAAAAATAATGGATACATTTTGCAAAAAATAGAGCTAGGTGATGTGTCCAACACAAAAGAAATAGTGAAAATAGCCATTGCAAATATTAAATTGGATACAAAGAGGTGTTGCTTTGGTTTAAAATGCGCTGAAGATGTAACGTTAAATAGACTAGATTTAATTGCGTTTATGAATAGAGCTTATGCAGAAGGGAAGGAGAAAGTAGATTTCTTAGTGTTTCCTGAGTTTTATATGCCGTTGCAATGGGTATCAGATGTTTTGGCATTTGTAAGGAAAAGTGGAATTACAGTAATTTCAGGATTACAATATGTTACATATAATAATCAGGCATATAATAATGTAGCATTATTTGTACCTATTAAAACGGGACGATATTCGAATGCGGCATTATTGGTGAGAGAGAAGAATGACTATGCCCCAATGGAGTGTGAATTATTGGCAATAGAAAAATATAAATGTAATGATCAAATAGAGCCAGTTTATCAGGTAATAAACTGTAATGGAATAAGCTATGGCATTTTTTTGTGTTATGAATTTACGGATATTGTGGCTAGAAGTTTATATAAGGATAAGGTAGATATAATTTTTACTCCAGAGCATAATAGAGATACATCGTATTTTTCAAATATCATTGAAACCACTGCAAGAGATTTACATGTGTTTATTGTCCAAGCTAATACATCAATTTATGGTGATTCAAGAATAACAGGACCTTATGGCAGAAATGATAGAAATGTTATACAGATAAAAGGTGGAGATAGAGATGATATAATTGTGGGAACCATTGAGTTGGGAAAAGTAAGAAAATACCAACAAAAAGAAAGAATTGAGTTTGATAAAAGAATTCAAGAATATTTAGGATTTGACAAAGGCAAAGTTTATGAAAGTGAGAAGAAACTTTTTGCAGAGCATGAGGTAAAAATAGCAAAGACTTCTGCGAGGTTTGGAAAAAATCATATATAGGAATTATCCAAGTTGCTTTTTATGTAAGAAGAACAATGTATGAGTTTAATAGAGGAGAACTAAGAGTGGTTACAAATTGGCTACAAAAATTTTGAAAACACAGAGAAAATCGCTATTTTCAGAAAATCTAACGACAGAAAACCCTGAAAACAAGCCATTTGTCACCCAAGGTTCTCCCAACCTAATCCGTGAGGGTGGTAGAACTATTGCTTTTGGTCGTGCTGTGGCTATTGGATTTATCGCAGGATAATATAGTTTTCAACGTCTAAGTAAATTCGTTACACACGTGTAGCGAACCGGAAGGAAAGTTTATCCATCGTAGTTAATATATAATTTATCAAAAGTTGTGACATATCGCAACTTTTCGTACATAGTGTCTATAAAAGGCAAAATAATTTTACATGTATAATAAGGGTGTGTCAGAGCAGAAAAGAAAAAGATAGCCTTATGGAAAAAGCGAGATGATGAAGATTATTGAGGCGGCAGGAGAGAAATAGAAAGAACACTTCGGGAGGTACAGGAATCATGAACGAGGATAAAATGGAAAAGGGACGTATTATTTTTTTAAACGGCGTAACCGGTGCGGGGAAGACATCCATTGTGGAAGCGCTTCAGGAGCGTGACGATATATTCTTTTATGCCGTTGCAAACGATTTATTTCAGGAGATGGTTGGCGACAAATATTTGCGGCGGGATTATTAGAAGCATCTGAGTGAGGTGATCATTATGATGTATCACACGGCAAAGCTGTATTCTGATATGGGCAAGAATGTTCTGATTGACGGAATATTAGTTGAAAGAGAGGAGATAAAGCCGCATTATCAACAGTTGCTGGAAATATTGCGGGATAACCCTCTCGATGTGGTTGAGGTGTATTGCCCGTTGGACATTTGCAGGTAAAGAAATATTATCCGTGGCGACAGATACGAAACGCATAAGCAAAAAATACAGAATCGGCGTGATTGCCAATCAGTCCCTTGGAACGGTTAAAAAGATTATGGAGGCTTTTTTGAAAAGCAAATGCAGAGAAGATGAGGTGCCGGCTTTCTTGAAGGGAAGGCGGAAATATAACACAAGTTGATGACATAGGAATGCAGAGAAAGGACAGAAGAAATGGCAAAATACACATTTAAGGTTTATCCGGCCGGTCAGAGCAGAACTACATATCGTACCATGGAAATCTCCGGAAAAGAAACGCTCGACAGATTGTGTGAGTTTATTCTGGAATCGTTTGATTTTATCCATGAGCATTTATATGAATTCTGCATGGATAATAGGATGTATAGCGAAGACAATTATCAGTATGATTCAGAGGATGGCGGGCCGTCAACGGATATAGTGATAGACGAGATTGGTCTTGTAAAGGGGCAAAACTTTTCGCTTCATTATGATTATGGTGATGACTGGATGTTTACAATTCATGTACAAAAGATAGAAGATGAAACGAATAAGACACCGCCTAATCTGATTAAGTCAGTAGGGCATGTGGAACAGTATCCAAATTGGAACGAGTGGGATGATGAAGAGGATGAATTTTAAATAACGAGTGTTAATTCCCGCGAGCAACGAGCCAAGTGATTGCCTGCAGACATTTGGTGACTGCCGTGAGGGTCATATACCCCGCCCTTTAGGACGTTTCAAAAATGAAATGTGGATGATAAACAGATGCAATTTGAAATATATCATTGATAACAATTTGATTAAAATGTAAATACCAATTTAACGGAAAGTTGAGCAAAGAGGAAATCGGAATTGGGGGCATTACCATGGAGGAATTGTTGGTTTATGCGATTTTGCTTTATGAGGAATTAGTAACAGAAAATGAGTACAATAAACGGCTTGATGAATTATTTCTCAGCAATCCCGAAAACGATGACTTGCTCTGGTTAGAATGGGAAACAGACATTAAAAAAGCCATTATTTATGTAAGGACACATATTGATTACAGTAGTCTTGACCTTGAACGGTTTGGCAGAATATTAATGAGCAAATTAAAGGTGGCTTATGAAAATTGTTCGGATATAAAATGTTTTGCAGACCGAATGTATGGCATATGGGAAAGTCTTCCCGGGGACATTCAGAACATAGAACCATTTTGGACTTTATGCTATGCTGATGATCCTTTATCGTGGGGAGATGAAGAACAGACCAGAGACATTTATGAGCATATGTTGAATTACTATAAGGATTAAGCTGATATAACAATTCAAAATTATCCGTCTGATAGAAAACGATATACAGGGCGTGAAAAATAACTGAATATATGCGATGGGGGAGTGCTTGAAAATGCTGATTTTTCGGGAATTTTTTAATACATTTCATTATGTCCCTGACAAATTGTTTGGAATGTATTGATATCGACGTTATTTTCAAAGAATAAGGCATCCGTCACCATTAAGGTATTAGAGGCTGTTTTTGACGGGAAAATTATTTCGTTGTATCATCAGGATATTTTAACCGAATATGATGAAGATTATTGAGTCGGCAGGAGAGAAATAGAAAGAACGCTTCGGGAGGTACAGGAATCATGAACGAGGATAAAATGGAAAAGGGACGTATTATTTTTTTAAACGGCGTAACCGGTGCGGGGAAGACATCCATTGTGGAAGCGCTTCAGGAGCGTGACGATATATTCTTTTATGCCGTTGCAAACGATTTATTTCAGGAGATGGTTGGCGACAAATATTTGCGGCGGGATTATTAGAAGCATCTGAGTGAGGTGATCATTATGATGTATCACACGGCAAAGCTGTATTCTGATATGGGCAAGAATGTTCTGATTGACGGAATATTAGTTGAAAGAGAGGAGATAAAGCCGCATTATCAACAGTTGCTGGAAATATTGCGGGATAACCCTCTCGATGTGGTTGAGGTGTATTGTCCGTTGGACATTTGCAGGCAAAGAAATATCATCCGCGGCGACAGATACGAAACGCAGTCTGAAGAACAGGCGGCATTAATGGCGAAGGATATTCAATACCGTGTAAAGGTCGATACGAGTGTACATAGCGCCGGCGAATGTGCGGATATGATTGTCAGGGAATTGTTCGGTTAGCGGATGCTTTTACGGGTTCTGTCAAATCGCAGTTGGAATGTAAGGAGACACATGGAATTGCTGAGAGAAATAAAATGGTTATTTTTCGATGTGGGTTCTACATTAGTGGATGAAAGCACCGCATACCGGCATCGGATGGAGGACATTGCCAATACGGCAGGGGTATCTTATGACTTTGTTTATGAGACGGCAATGGATTTTTACAAAAGGAACGAAAAAGGCGATTTAGAAGTCGCAAAACTGTTGAAGGTGGAGCTTCCCCAATGGCATAAGGAGGATGAGGTTCTTTATCCGGATACCGAAGAATGCCTGAGAAGATTAAGCAAAAAATACAGAATCGGCGTGATTGCTAATCAGTCCCTTGGAACAGCGAAGCGGTTAGAACAGCATGGAATATTAAAATATATCGACCTTGTGATTGCCTCGGCGGAGGAGGGCGTTGCAAAGCCGGATGCCCGAATATTTGAGATTGCGCTTGAAAGGGCCGGCTGCCAATCAAAGGAGGCTCTTATGATTGGCGACCGGATTGACAATGACATTATACCTGCAAAAGCCTTGGGAATGGGGACAGTCCGGGTTCGGCAGGGCTTTGGGAAATATTGGAATATCACCGGCGATAAGGAAAAGGCGGATTATGAGATTGACTGCCTGACGGAGCTGTCTGATTTATTTTAAACGGTATTTCTCTGCAAGTGTAGTTAAATGCTCTACGATATCCGGATTCCAATGTATGACAGAGGGCAGCTGCTCACAGGGAAATTCATCGCATATACCGCAAAATTGTACATTATGCTTTCTTGCACATTCATGTATCTTACATCTGCCGGAGGCCGCCCATTCCGGGACATAGCCGTCTGCTTCAATACAGCCCTTACACAGACCGGTTATCTTTTTTTGGCATCCGACACAGCACTCGCCGCAGGCAGTTATGGTAGTGAAGTCTATCGTCCGGTTCATATGTACCTCCATTAATATATCGTGGTATTTAATCGCTGATAAACCATTATAGCACAAAACTTATGCAGGATTTACATTTTAAGAAAAAAATTGATTACTCAAATGAACTATGACATAATGGAGTCATAGTTCGTTTGCTATACTGATGATAAATTAAGGAAATCAGACCGCGGAAGCCGAAAGAATGCATTTTAAAAATCTGTAAGGAAATTTAAATGGAATATGAGGAATGAAGATGAAAGTATTTTCGAAGGAAGATGCAAGACGGATGCTGTGCCGTTACCATAATCTGGATGGGGCAGAGGCATTGCACGGAAAAGCAGGTGCGGAAAAGATAATGCAGCGGATACACAGTATTCAATACGACCCCTTGAATGTTGTGGCGAGGAATGCCGATTTGGTGTTGCAGGCAAGAGTAAGGGAGTACAGGGAAGAGGATCTCTACAAGCTGTTATACGAAGAGCATAAGCTGGTTGACGGATTTGATAAGGAAATGTGTATTTATTGTGCCGAAGATTTTGCCCGCTTTCGGCATGTGCGAAGCGAAAATCAGAAGCATGTGGTTCTTACCCTGCAATACCGGAACCAGATGGGCGCGTTGGACATATTGGACGATATCAGGGATTTTGTGGCAAAGCATGGCAAGACAGGGACAAAAGACATTTCAATTGGGGAGGTGCGGGAAAGCCGCTGGGGACATAAGAAGCTGTCGAGCGCCGCGCTGGATTATTTATTTAACAGTGGGGAGCTTTGTGTGGCGGATAAGCGTGGTACACAGAAGTATTTTGATTTGACGGAACGGGTGCTTGGCGGCGCAGACCTTCAATGCAGTCAGGACATGACGATAGAAGAGTTTTTGGAGTGGTATATAGAGAGACGGATACAGAGCGTTGGTTTGCTATGGAATAAGTCCGGAGGAGCTTGGCAGGGGCGTTTTATAAGCGAAAATGAGCTTCGCAGTTCTGTTTTGCAGACATTGGTTGAGAAAAACAGAGTCGAAGAAATACAAGTGGAGGGAATCGATGAGACCTTCTATATCTCAAAGGGCAGTCAGAAATATATGACCTATCAGGTCTCAGACAGCTATGCAAGATTTATCGCGCCATTGGATAACATTATGTGGGACAGGCAGATGTTGGAAAAATTATTTGACTTTACCTACCGGTGGGAGGTGTACACCCCCGCTGCAAAAAGAAAATTCGGTTATTATGTGCTGCCGGTACTGTATAATGGCCGATTTGTCGCAAGGTTCGAGGCCAAGCCCGTTCGTGAGGCGGGGGAGTTTGCCCTCAAAAGCTGGTGGTGGGAACCGGATGTTGAGCCTGATAATGACATGATAGAGACAATTACCGAAGAAATGGCGCTTTTTGCGGAATTCCTTCAGGTGAGTAATTCAAAGGACAATTTTGCAAAGTTAGGGATGCAGTAAAATGTCCTTGCAGTATTCCACCACATCGAAGTACCCCATTCCCCTGTCCGTCGGGGTTGCCTGTGTGACAATAACCGCGTTTTCGCGCGGGAGCACGGTGATACTTTGCCCTCCATAGCCCCGACAGCCATACTGCCCTTCTCCAACCCACCATAAAAAACCATAATTCGGATTGCATTGCAATGGTGATACTGCCTGTTGTATATAACTTCCAGATATGATTTGCGCTTTCCCGTACCTTCCGCCATTTAAGAAGAGCTGACCAATTTTCATCATATCGACTGCCGTCAGTTGGAACTTTGTTTCATTATCTGCTTCCGCACCGTCTCCGACACTGTAATACACGCCGCAGGGACTCTTGTACCAACGTGTGCTCGCAATTTCTAAAGGTTTAAATAAATTGGCATTTATAAAATCATACATATCCCCACAGGCTTTATCCAGGAGCTTTGCCAAAAGAATCACATCCCACTCCTTGTAGTTGTACCTTGTTCCGGGAATATCAACAACGGCGCAATCCGCAATATGTGAAATCCAATCATCGGAGTCTCTCAATTGCTTCATCATGGGACAGTGATAATGAACGCCCCCATTCCAATATATTCCGGAGGTCATTGTCAGTAAATGCCGTATTGTGATCATTCGATGGAACGGCTCGCGTCCCTCGCCAAATTCAGGGATATATTGATAAATTGCTTCATCCAAGCTTTGGAGGAGCCCCTTGTCCAAAGCGATTCCGGCACATATGGACATGATGCTTTTTGCCACGGACAGAACGACATTTTTGCTGTTTTCGTCAAAGCCGTTATAATAGCAGCTTACCGGAATTTCATTATCCTTGCACAGCAAAACGCTGTTAATCTGACGATAATGCTTTCTTGCTATATATGTATCTATTTTCTCTTTTAAAGTTGCATTCATTCTTATAACCTTGCCTTTCTCTCGGCCTTCAAATATGGTAGCGCTGTGTGGCAACACAAATCCGAATGAAAAATGCCGTTCTTCACACTAAGTACCTTCCTATGATGGAATCCGGATTGTTTTTCAGTTCCGCAGGAGTGCCTGTTGCAATAACAGTTCCTCCATCATTGCCGCCGCCTTTTCCCATCTCAATAATATAGTCGCAGTTTGAAAGTACATGGGAGTCATGCTCCGTTATAATGATGGAATTTCCCATATCGACAAGCTCGTTCAGCAGCCGCATCAGCTGTTCGCTGTCACTGAAGGAAAGCCCGGTGGTAGGCTCGTCCAAAATATACAGTACGTCCTTATTGTTCTTTCCCTTTGATAATTCCTTTGCAAGCTTGATGCGCTGGCTTTCTCCGCCGGAAATCGTAGGCGTTGCCTGCCCTAATTTGATATACCCCATTCCGACGCGCTGCAGGATTGCGAGCATAGTATCAATGGCTTTATCCTTATCGGCAAAGAAGTCTTTCGCCTCGTCCACACTCATCTCTAAGATATCGCGGATATTCTTTCCGTCAACGGTTATTTCCATAGCCTCCCGAATATATCCGCTGCCGCCGCACTCGTCGCATTCAATATCAATAAAATTGCCAAATCCCACATGGTAATGAATCACGCCGTCTCCCTTACATTTATGGCAGCCGCCCTTGCTGTTTACGGAAAACATACCGGAAGTATAACCCAGTTCCTTTGCCTGGTCGCTTTCTGCAAATAAATTGCGTATTCTGTCGAAAATACCTGTATAGGTAGCCGGACAGGAGGTTCGGCTTCTCCCGATCGGCCGCTGGTCTATAATGTAGCAATGCTTAATATGATTGACTCCTGTCAGGGTGACTTCCATATTTACGGTTTCTTCCGGCCGGTCGTCATCCTCATCGTCCATGACACATTTTGCTTTTAGCTGTTCCTTTAATTTCGGCACCAGGGTATCTGCAATAAGACTTGATTTTCCACTGCCGGATACCCCTGCAATGCCCACCATAACACCCAAGGGAATTGCGGCTGTCACATTTTTCAGGTTATGCAGTTTAGCGCCTGATATGGTCAGCATTTTTTTGTTGTCGAAGCGTCTGTATTCCGTCTTGATACGAAAACCACGCAGCTTTGACAGATAGGGGGCTGTTTTGGAAGCGGTGCAGTCCAAAAATTGCCCATAACCGCCTTCGAAAACCTTACAGCCGCCATAAATGCCCGCGTCAGGCCCCATATCAATAATGTAATCCGCCTCCCGCATAAAGTTCTCATCATGCTCCACCACAACAACGGTGTTTCCGCAAGCCACGAGTCGTCGGATGATCTGTATCAGATTTTCCTTTTCGATCTCATGTAAGCCGATGGTCGGTTCATCAAATACGAATATAATCGAGTCCATCTCAGCAATAATATAGCTTGCCAGGAATAAACGCTGTATCTCACCGCCGGAAAGCGACGGCACCGGACGGGACAGTGAAAGATGATGAAGCCCCACATCAACCATGCAGGACAGCTTTGTGAGAATTTCCTTTAACAGTGGATTTTTCCCGTCATAATTATCTTTTAAGAAATCAAGCAAATCACGAATGTACATATCTTCAAGCTCGTTGATGGATTTGCCGCCAAACGTTGTATGAGATGCCTGTTCCCCAAGTCCTGTGCCGCCGCATTTCACACATTTTCTTTCTGTCAGCATTCCTGCGTTTTTCAACAGATATGCCAGCCTTCCGGAGGTTGACACGGAGCCGTTCGTAAGCATGTTAATCCATGGAATAAATCCCCAAAATTTGGATTTTCCTCCGTCCCCGTATTTCAGTAAATCAATCTGTTCCTCCGTAAGGTCGGACAGTTTATCTTCCCATAAATTCATGTCATGCTTTCTGCAGAATTCCTCCAGCATATTTCTTGTTGAGCCTCTTTTTCCCAGTTCACAGGCAATCTCATAAATATGCTGATTTTTATCCGAAAACAGCTTATCCGCATCAATCCACTTTGCTACGCCTTTACCCAGGCATTTTACACACATTCCCTTAGGGGAATTTTTCTGGAACATGGCAATGTCTAAGGGCTGTCCGTCGTCATATTCCGGTAAGCGGCTTCCGTAATTGGAAAACAGTGCCGCAAGCATGGCGCTTATTTTTGTCTTTGTCCCTACCGTGCTTCTCGGATTGGATTGGCGGATAATCCGCTGCTCTACCGCGACTGTTGGCGAAAGCCCCGTAATGCTGTCAAAGGTAGGGACTGCGTCAACCATAAACTCTGTTCCGGAGAACATCAGATATCTTCGCTTTCCCTCCTCATAAAGGGTATCAAATGCCAGACTCGATTTTCCGCTGCCTGACACACCTGTGATGACGGTAAGCTTATGCTTCGGAATACTTACATCAATTCCCTTTAAATTATGTATACGTGCGTTTTTTATTTCAATACGGTTATTCATTATTCTTTTTCCCTTTTTAATGTCTGCGAGAATTCCGGCTTTCTTTCCGGCGTTGTCTTCATAAATATGAGATGGATATCATTATCTTAAGAAAGAACCGTAATTTTGTCTGTCATCAATGATATATTCAATTTTTACCCGGTTATCCTCTTCTTTTACCTGAAATACCAACCAGAGGTGTGGCCAAAAGGTAATCACACGGTATTTGGAG
>CAMWYL010000052.1 GCA_947178465.1 uncultured Lachnospiraceae bacterium
GGTTTCTGGTGCTTGCTTTACTATGCCACAAGCTCTACTTTAAAGCTTCACACTAACTCCCATACGCCCGCATTTGCGGGCATACAAATCAGGATGGTGAAATTTTAATTTCACACTAACCCCCATGCTGCCTTCCGGCAGCACAAATCATCAATGGGAAGAACGCCGTATTTTAGGCATTCTTCAGTGTGGAAAGAACTTCTAAGCATCACTCTGCGATGCTTAGAAGTTCTTTCCACACTATTTTCTCTATTCTCCATTATATCACATTTTCCTCTAAAGAATCTCTAAAATTCTTAGAGCTTTTTTAGAGAAAGATGTGATACTGTGATAAGCAAACAGCACAGAACGACAGGTGCGCAAAAATGAAAAGGAGAAGCATTATGAAAAGAAAACTGACAGCCCTGATAATGGGCATTGTACTGATGCTGAGCGGCTGCGCCGGCGGCGGAACGCCCGTACAGAGTGGCGCAGACGGGACAACGGCACAAAGCAGCAAGGAGGAGCAGGCGGGAGGCGAGAACGAGTCTGTGGCGATGGGGCGTTACGTGGAGACGGTAACGGATTTGTCTGAAATGATAGGATCGCCGAGGAGCCTTGGGCGGCTCTCGAATGGTGATATTGTCGCGCTGGGCAGCAATGCAATGAAAGCGGTTTCCCATGATAATGGGGAGACATGGACTCAGGAGGCGATTGCAGGATTAGAGGAGGGCTTTAGCGATGATAATTACATTGATGAAATGGTAATTGCACCGGACGGCACAATTGTGCTGCAGTATTTTCCCAAGGGCAGTGCAGAGGAGGCAGAAGAGGAAGGCGAGATAATGAGTCCGCTTGATCTGTGTATTGCGCCGGATGGGACGCAGCGCAGTTTTACAATAGAGCCTGCCGCAGATGAGTATTATCCTTACCGGTTCTTTTTTGACGATGCGGGAAGATGCTATGTGCCGATGCTTGGAACTACCGGAAATATTTATGAGGTTGATGTGCAGGATGGAAGCTATACACGTGCCTTAAAGGCGGAAGGGTACCGTACGGACAATATTCAATTCATCGGAAGCAGAATGATTCTCTGCGGCTATGACGGAGTCCAAATTTACGACAGAGACACGCAGGAATATATAGAGGATACGGCCATCAACGATTTCATCAAGGAGGAGTACGGAGCGCTGGAGGACTATGGGAATTATTTCGGACAGTATCTCTTCACCGACGGTAAGGAAGCGATGTATATTGGTGGAGAGAAGGGGCTGTACCGTCATGTTATGGGAGGCACATCGGTGGAGCAGGTGATTGACGGTGCGCTGTCGAGCTTCAGTGACCCTTCCCATAAAATAGGGGGTATCGTTGCATCAGACAATCAGGAATTTGTCGCGCTCTTCACGGACGGGAAAGCAGTCCGGTTTACCTATGACCCCAATACGCCCACTGTACCAAGCGAGAAGCTTGTTGTATATAGTTTACAGCAGAATGATACGGTGCAGCAGGCGGTCTCTCTGTACCAATCGGCGAATCCTGCGCTGCTTGTAGAATATCAGATTGGCATGGGAGAAAAGAATACCATTACGAGAGAAGACGCTCTAAAGAAGCTGAATACACAGCTTATGGCAGGAGAGGGACCTGATATTCTGATATTAGACAATATGCCGGCAGATTCGTATACAGAGAAGAAAATCCTGCTGGATATCCATGATATTGTTGATGAAATCGCAAAGGGAGAAGGGCTGTTTACAAATTTGCTTGAGCCGTTTGAACAGGACGGAGCGCTTTATATGGTGCCCTGTGAGATACAGCTTCCGATTATGACGGGGGAAAAAGACAAAGTGACACAGATGTCAGATTTAGAAAAAACGGCTGATGCGATAGAGCAGATACGGCAGGAGCATCCGGATAAGGAGATTTTCAACGTTTATTCGCCGAAGGGAATTATGAAGCAATTCGCTACCGTATCCGCACCTGCGTGGAAGCAGGCGGACGGTTCACTAGACATGGAGAAAATAGAGGAATTTCTGGTGCAGACAAAGAGAATCTATGATGCGCAGATGGAAAATGCAAGTCAGGAGAGAATTCATTGGTATACGAGACTGAACGAGAGCTATCTCGCAGACTATGGGACTGCTTATGAGGACAATAAATGGTTTATGCTGGGCTCGAACAGCATTGCCTTCCTGGAAGGGAAGATGCAGTTGGAGCTGGGGACGATGTATTATGTGTACGGCTGTGCCGACAGTATGTCATTGCCAAAAGCGCCGGGGTTTGACAATTATGCGGTCGTTCCGGCGGTCGGACAGTGCAGTCAGGTATATTTTCCCACGACGCTGGTGGGAATTAATGCCTCCTCTGCCAATGCGGATGTGGCAAAAGAGTTTCTGAAATTTATGCTGGGAAGCGACGTACAGACGATGCTGCACAACGGTCTTCCGATCAATATCGCTGCTTATGAGCAGGAGTTTACGCCGAATCCGGACATTTTAGGTGAGAATAACGAATACGGTGGCGTTTCCTCTTCGAACGGCGACGGCGTGATTGTCAATTTTGACATTTATTGGCCGGAGGAGGCAGAGCTTCAGAAAATCAGGGAGTGGATGAGTACTGCGAAGGTGCCGTATCTGTATGATACCATATTGGAAGAGGCTGTCTATACAGTAGGGGCGGACTATTTCAACGGTCGCGGCCTTGAGGAGACGATGGCAGAGATTGAGCAGAGGGTGGCAATTTATGCGGCGGAGTAGCGCGATTTACAGGCGCAAGCGGAGGGCGTTTGCAGGCTTTCTGTTCTGCAGCCTTTCGGGGGTAACAGTGTTTGTGCTGTTACCCTTTCTGGATGTGATAAAGCGTTCCCTCACAACAGCGGTTACGGGAGACTTTATCGGTGGGGTAAATTACCGGCGGGTTTTCGAAAATCAGGCATTCCGGCTGGCGGTGCAGAATACGCTGCGTTTTACGGGGGTGTGCATTCCTCTGCTTGTGATTCTCGGGCTTGCCGTGGCATTGCCGCTGAGCCGCCTGAGGGAGACGGAGCTGATCAAATCGCTCTATCTGTTTCCGTTGGCGCTGCCTACGGCGACGGTGGTAATCGTGTGGCGGATGTTTTTCTATGCCGCCGATTTTGAAAGTCTGGTGGTCAGTTATATATGGAGGAATCTGGGGTATACGGTTGTTCTGTGGGTCGCGGGCATCAAGGGAATCCCGGGGGAAATCCTGGAGGCGGCGCGGGTGGATGGCGCGGGGAGGCTGCAAAGCCTTCTGCGTGTCGAGCTGCCGAATCTCAAGGGAAGCTTTTACACGATTGTCGTGCTGTCCTTTCTCAATTCCTTCAAAATATACAGGGAGGCGTACCTTGTGGCGGGCTCGTATCCCAAGCAGGAGATTTATCTGCTGCAGCATTTGTTTAACAATTGGTTTGTGAATCTGGAGCTGGATAAGCTTGCCGCGGCAGCGGTATGTGTCGGCGGTGTGTTGTTTGTCGGGATTATGCTGCTGCAATATTTCTGGGACAGGGAGCGTTAGCGCTGTTGTGGCTTTTTGGACAGAGAGCGTTAAGCGTTGTTGTAATACTTTTCGGATGGTGCGTGTTAAGTGCTGTCGCGATCCTTTTGAGACAGAGAATGTTAAGCGCATACAGAAGGGTGAGGAGTGCGGGATGAAGGGAAAACATCTTGTGGAGATATGTATAAAGCTGTTGTTTATAATGATGGGTATTGTGATATGTATGCCGGTGTTCTTTGTCATAACTGGCTCCGTGATGGGAAGCTATGACCTTGAGGAGTGTCTGGCGCCTGTCTTTCGGGAAGGGCAGGGCTTTGTGACATGGAAGCTGATACCCGATTATCCGACGATAGAGCATTACGGAAAGCTGCTGTTCCAGACACCGCAGTTCTTTGTGCTGTTTTGGAACAGTATGCGGATGACGGGACTGATTTTGGCGGGGCAGCTGTTGGTCGGTGTTCCGGCGGCATGGGCATTTGCAGTATATCAGGTACGGGGAAGTCGTTTGCTGTTCGGGCTGTATATTGTGCTGATGCTGATGCCGTTTCAGGTGACAATGCTGTCAAGTTATCTGGTACTGAGCCGATTGTCCCTGTTGAATACGCAGCTTGCAGTGATTTTGCCGGCGGTTTTCAGCACGTTTCCGATATTCCTGACCTACGGCGGTTTTCGGGAGCTTCCGGCGGAGCTTTTCGAGGCGGCGCGGATAGACGGCGCGGGAGAGCTATATATTTTCCTGCGAATTGGGCTTCCGCTGGGAAAGGGCGGGATGCTGTCCGCCTTTGTGCTGGGCTTTTTGGAGTATTGGAACATGCTGGAGCAGCCCTTGGCGTTTTTGGAGGATCAGGCGCTCTGGCCCCTGTCGCTCTATCTGCCGCAGATTAGCTGGACGCAGGCAGGCTTTGCGTTTTGTGCCTCTGTAATCATGCTTCTGCCGGCAGTGTTTGTCTTTATCATAGGGCAGGATTATCTGGAGCAGGGAATTGTGTACGCAGGATTAAAGGGCTAATCCGGATTGAAGGGCTAAAGCGATTTGAAGGGCTAAACAGATTCGGAAGGCTAAACGGGATTGAAGGGCTAAACAGGTTTAAAAGGTTCAAACGGGATTGAAGGACTAAACAGGATTGAGGGGCTAATCCGGATGAAAGGGCAAAACAGGTTTGAAAGGTTCAAACAGGCTTGAAGGGTTGGTCCGAATGAAAGGGATATTTGAATGGCAAGTCGGACTGACTTGAAGAACTGACTTAGGCAGAGCGTGCAGGAGGATGAGAGAAAGGCAGGACGCTATGGAAGAGAAGGAGCGAAATAAGAAGTATCGGATTTGGATAAAGGCATTTGCCGCTTTTTTGGTTTTCATGTGGCTGTGTACCGTTATCTCGAAGAGCATCTATGTGTCGGGGCTTCCGCGCGTGCAGACGAAGCAGACGGAGCGGAAGTACATAGAGCACATTGTGGAAGCGGAGGGGATAATTATCGAAGGCGGCGAGCAGGCGGTCAATACGCTACCGGGGCTTCGGGTACAGAAGATATACGCGAAGAAGGGCGACCGCGTGGAGGTGGGAGATGTCCTGTTTCAGATTGATACGGCGGATTTGCGCAGTATGATTGCGGATCAGGAAGCAGCGATTCACCAGATGAATTATCAGCTTGCGGATTTGGAATTCAATCAGACGCTTGCGGAGCAGAATAAGGAAATCAACAGGCTGTGGGCGGAGGAGGACTATGAGAGCGCAGACCGCAGGACGGCGGTTGACGTGGAGCGTGCGGAAGCGGCGGTGCAGGAGGCGCAGCGGGCGTTGGATGCGCATCTGCAGGAGGGCTTCCCCATGACGAGTGAGGAGGACAGGCGCATGGCTGAGGAGAAATACACGACATGGGCGGCGCGGCTGAAATCGCTTCAGGACGCGATAACGCAGCAGGAGCGGGTGGTCGAGGAACTGGAGCGGCAGCTCGCGGAGGGGAAAAAGCTTCCCACGCTGAGCGGTACGGCAGAATCCAAGGCTGAAGAGGAGGCCGGCAACGCGGAGACATCTGAAGATAATGAGGAGAGCGAGGAGCCTGAGGATAAGAAGGAGGGTAATGACACGGAGGATTCCGATGATAAGAAGGAAGAAAACAGTGTGAGGGATTCGGAGGATAAGAGGGAAGGTAATGGCGGGGAAGACTCTGATGATGCAGGGGATGATACGGAGACGATTGCCGATGAACTTGAGGCGGCGCGGCAGGAGCTTACCCGCCTTGAGAAAGAGCTGGAAGCGCATTACAGGAACGCGGTGGAGAAGCCGGATTTCAGCTTGGAGGACAGCGGTTATAAGCTTTGGCAGCAGGAGACGGAAAATCTGCGCAAGGCTGTGCAGAATGCGGAATATGCCAGACAGGACGCGGTTGCGGCCAGAAACAGCGCACTACAGCAGGAGGCGAGGGATGTGGCAAATTCCCTTGTGCCGGACCGTCTGGATTCCTCCGTGGAGCAGCTCCGTTTGCAGCTTGCGGAGATGCAGAAGGAGCTTTCGACATATTATGCCCTGTTAAAATGCGACGGGAAAGTGACATCCGTGTCAGGAGGAACTGTCACGAATATCCTGATTTCGACAGGCGGACGGACAAGTGATACGGCAGCGCTTCTTCTGACGGAAGACGAAACGCCCTGCCAATTCAGGCTGACAATAACAAAAGAGCAAAAGAAATATATCAACATCGGGGACAGTGTGGATGTAACGTTGGCCAACGACGGAACAAAGATTTCCCTGACCGTGGATTATCTGACGGAGAGCACAGCGGGTATGGGATATTATGACCTCTATATGGAGCTCCCGCAGGGGGTAGGGCAGCCCGGGATTGTGGGAAGCGTGTCTCAGAGCGTACAGGGAGAGCTTAGAGGCTGCTGCGTGCCGATTGACGCATTGTACAGCGAGAATGACCGGTATTGTGTATATGTGGTAAAAGAAAAGGAAGGAATATTGGGAACGGAGCTGTATGTGGAACGCATTGATGTGAAGGTGCTGGACAAAAACGAAAGATACGCCGCGCTTGAGGAGGGCGCGCTCAGCAGCGAGGACAAAATCATTACCTACGCGACGGAGCCAATCAAGCGCGGGGATACCGTGCGATATATGGAATAAGAGTGGAATGGCACAGCGCTCCGTGGAGAGCTGTGCCATAGCCGGTCATGCCGCGGCTAGTCATGCCGTTCTTCCATGCAATCGTAAGTCTCGCAAAAGCGTGCGGAGAATGAGGGGGACATATCTGCCGCATAGAGATGTGAGACATCTCCAAAGCAGTTCATCCGGAAAGCCGCAATCCCTTTCCTGCGCTCTTCAGAGTACAGGCTGGTGACAGCGGTTGGGGCGGCGCAGGTATGGTGCCACAGGATCATCGGTGATACGTTCATAAGACGGCTTAGCAGGACGCATTCAACGCCAAAGTGGCAGAAGAAAGCGATGGTATCGCGATTGGGGCGTTCAACGAGGTAGCAGTCCCCTTCCCTGCGATAACCGTGCTCCGCAAGAAGCTTGTCAAAATGAGTGACAACCATGTCATATTCCTCGTCAACCTTTCCCTCCCGCATAATTTCCGTGGTTTTCCACAGCTCCCGTCGGTAGTAACGCTCATCCTGTGTCCAATCTTGCGGCAGCCAGTCCCACGATATGCTGCGGTGGTCCGGGACATCAGGACGCATAATGGTGGGTGCAAATTCCCGAAGCCACGGGCATTCCGTGGCGGTGCGATTCATTTTCTTAAGGGTGACGGAGGCGGTATCCTTTGCCCGCCCCAGAGGGGAGACATAGAAGGCTTTGATGTCTGTTTTGGCGATACGCTCCGCCAGCTGCGCGGCCTCAAGCCATCCGGTCTCTGTCAGGGTATCGTGTTCATAATCGGGGTCTCCGTGTCTTATAATCAGTATTCTCATAAAAGCCTCGTTTCTGTGCGGTTCTTTGCGCATGGTTCATCATTTTTGTCTGGGTCAGTTTGTACCCTGATGACATCCATAGTATTTCCCGCGGATGTCAAACAAAAGCCGGATAAGATTCGGATAATAGGGGATAAATTCCCCGCTTTCTATCATGGAGAGAATTTCCTCCATGGATGCCCAGCGGGCGTCCTGCACCTCCTCATATTGAAGCTTGAGCTCACTCAGCTCCAAATTTCGCTCAATCAGATAAATATCGTCAAAGCCGTGCTCAAAGTTCATGCACAGGTGCGGACGGACGCCCTGCAGACTGATGTGAAGTCCCAGCTCCTCCGCCAGCTCACGCTCCGCCGCGCTTTGGCTGTTATCTCCCTGAACTGCGCTGCCGCCGACAGTCACGTCCCACATATTGGACCAGCCTTCCTTGAAGGGCTGCCGCTGCTGAATCAGCATCTCACCCTTATCGTTGAAAATGCAGATATGCACAACCAGGTGATATGCGCCCTCCTCGTAGCTGCCCCCTCTGACCATGGTTTTGCCGGTTTTTTCCCGGTTGATATCATATACGTCCCATAACTCCATCTTTATTTTCAGGCTCCTTTCTCAGTCCGCAAATCGTTTCGCTGGCACAAACTTGCGGTTAAAATTTCGGATTTTCACAATAATATCATTTCCGTGCATGTTCCTTGCGCAGAACGCGTTTGTGGCAAATGTGCAAAGACACAAATCCCGCGTGTAAAAATTCATGTTTTACATTAACATCCATGATTCCGCTCTGCGGAATCTCAAATCGGTATGAAGTTTTAGAAGTTCTTTCCACACTATACTACCATATTCTGCGGCATTTGAAAAGAACTCTTCCCTGTAAACCGGAACGTTGGGAAAACGCATCTTGTCCCGCTTCTTGTTTTATGGTATGCTGACTTCAGTTGGAGAAAATATGTATGCATGCAAATATGTTTGCATGCAAAAGCGGGCGTGTGAGAGTCAGTATGAGAAGAACTTCTGACACTTGCAGCAAGGGCCGCTTCACAGCACAAATCCGGTGCGGGAAACGTTTTCATCAGCGTTTCTCTAAGTCTCCGCATTGATATGAGATTACGCAGAGCGGAATTATTGAGGTAAACGTGAAGGGAGAATGACATATGTGTCAGGAAAATTGTCCGTATGAGAAGCGCTGCGGCGCATGTCGGATAGGGCAGGGAACCTATGAGGAGGGACTTGCCGAAAAGCAGCGTCGGGTGCAGAAAGGTATCGGGAAGTATTGCAGGGTGAATAAAATTCAGGGAATGTATTATCCGTTCCATTACCGCAATAAGGTGCATGCTGTGTTCGGCAGAATGAAAAATGCGGCTGTCGCAGGAACCTATGCGGAGGGAACGCATGAGCTTGTTCCGATAAAAGATTGTCTGATTGAGGACGCGCAGGCGTCGGCAATCGTTCAGACGGTAACAGAGCTGATAAACAGCTTTAAGATATGGGTTTATAATGAGGATACGGGGCGCGGTATTATGCGCCATATATTGATAAGAAAGGGAATGTCCACGAAGCAGATCATGGTGGTTCTGGTGACTGCGTGCGTGGAATTTCCGCATAAAAACAATTTTGTGTCGCAGCTTCGGTCGCGGCACCCGGAGATTACAACAATCGTCCAGAACGTCAACGACCAGCAGACGACAATGGTGCTGGGAGAACGGAATAAAACGCTGTATGGGGCAGGCTATATTGAGGATGTTTTGTGCGGGCTGCGGTTTCGAATATCGCCGAATTCCTTTTATCAGGTAAATGCGGCACAGACGCAGGCCTTGTACAAGAAGGCAATACAGGCGGCAGCGCTGACAGGCAGTGAGACGGTTATCGACACGTACTGTGGTATCGGCACAATCGGTATGGCAATGGCCTCGAAGGCGGGGCAGGTGATCGGTGTGGAGTTGAATAAGCAGGCAGTGAGGGACGCGAAGGAAAACGCAAAGCGCAACAATATAGGAAATATTCATTTCATAGCCGCGGATGCCACGGAATATATGACAGAAATGTCAGAAAACAGTATGCGTGCAGATGTGATAGTGCTTGACCCGCCAAGACGCGGGAGCACGGAGGAATTTGTCCATGCGGCTGCGGCGGTTGCCCCCTCCCGCATTGTCTACGTGTCCTGCAATCCCGAGACGTTGGAACGCGATTTGGAGTGGTTCAAGAAGGCCGGATATAAGGCGAAGGAGGCGTGGCCCGTTGATATGTTTCCCTTTACGGACGCTGTTGAGGTCGTGACGGTGCTGTACCGGTCGTAAAAAGGGTGTAAAGATTTTCTAAGCTGTCGAAGTACGCCGGCTAAGAAAATCTAAGTTACACACTGTATTGTTTGTGCCGACTGTGTCGGCATGGGGGATTAGTGTGAAAAATAAATCTAAGGCAGTAAAAAAACACTGCCTAAGATATATTAAATTTCACACAGGAAAAACGCAAAAGACAGCGTTTTTCATTTCTGTTTGAGCCGCCGAAGGCGGCATGGGGGATAATATGAAATGGGAATAGATGCAATTTCAAACCGAAGGAGCATACGGCGGTATAAACAGACAGAAATTCCGACAGCTGTGATTAATGAAATCCTTGAGGCGGGGCGACTTGCTCCGTCAGGGAAAAACCGACAGCCGTGGCGTTTTCTGGTGTATGGCAACGAGCCGAAGCGCCGGCTTTTGGAAAAAATGGAAGCCGGTATCAAAAGAGAGTCCGAAGGAGAGGCATTGCTTCCGGAGTCGGTGCATGGTCTTCCGGATGCAAGAAATACGCTGCGCATTATGCGGGAGGCACCGGTACTGATTATGGTGGTCAACCCGTGCGGGAAGTCGCCCTTTGAGGCGATTACGGCGGATGAACGTGTTACGGAAATCGTAGATTCGCTTTCCATCGGGGCCGCAATCGAAAATATGCTTCTTGCGGCGGAAACGTTGGGAATTGGCACGCTTTGGATAGCGAATACATGCTTTGCTTATCCGGAGCTGGTAAACGAAATGCAGACAAACGGACAGTTGGTCGGTGCGGTTACACTTGGGTATGCGGATGAGGCGCCTGCACAGCGGCCGAGAAAGCCGTTGGAGGAGCTGGTGGAATATCGGATCTGACTTTTTATTGTTGCGGGCAATGGGCCAAGCGGATATACCCGGCAAAGAATGTTGTTGCGTTTGGCAAATACTGCAGGGTGCCGGCTATGGGAAAAGGGTTGCGCCATGGAGGACCTTGGATTCTTGGGGGATTGCTGAATAATCCGTATAATGATGATATATGCCGCCAAAAGGCGGCATGGGAGGTATGGCGGAATGGGGACAATGCGGGATCGGTATGTGGACGCTACAGTGGAAAAGCTTATTATTTATTTTATGAAGACCATTTTGCGGTTGCAGGAGAGTGGAATTGAGCGGCTGCCGCTTGAAAATAAGTTCTCTGAGCCGATAAAGGGCTTTCTGGATTTGGCAATGGAGCTGATGATTGGCGGGGAGCCGGAGGAGACGGCGGAATTGGCGTTGAAGTCGGAGTATGATTTTATTTTGAAAAATTTTGACTGCGACGTGCGGACAATTTTGTGCCTGAATATCATACAAAAATTATCCTGTCATATTCACTATGACAAGGATTATTACGGATACATTCTGTCAATCGGGAATTTGTGGGGAAACAGCGTTTTCGTGTATGCGTCGCAGACCTTCTATATAAATATGCCGGAAGAATGTAAAGAGAAATATTCCATCAATGACCTGATAAAGTATATACCGAAGGAATTATTACGTCCGGATGATTATTAGGGCTGTAGGAATATGACTGATGCAGTGGGGAAAAGATCGAGCTGCCGCAGACGCATATAGAGCCCGGAAAGAAAGAGTTGTATTCGTTTTATTTGTATACTATAATCAAAATTAAGTCGAGAGAAGACGGTATTCTGCTTCAAGGAAGCGCTGATGAAATCATCCCTTTCTTAAAGCCTCCGGGAGACGCACACGGATTTGCAGAGGAATATGCCGTTTCGCGGCGCAAATCCGGTGCAGGAAACGCTTTAAAATCAGTGTTTCCCGAAATAATCGCGAAGGGTTGCTTAAGGAAAACGATAGGAGGAGACACAATGAATATGGATAAAGATCAATCCATGGACAAAGATCAATCCATGGAGAAGGTAATTGTCATTGATTTTGGCGGTCAGTATAATCAGCTTGTGGCAAGACGCGTCAGGGAATGCAATGTGTACTGTGAAATTTATTCTTACAAAACGGACATTGAGCAGATTAAAGCCATGAACCCCAAGGGCATTATTTTGACGGGGGGACCGAACAGCTGTTATGAGCAGGGCGCTCCTACCTGTACACGAGAACTGTTCGAGCTGGGGATTCCGGTGCTTGGTCTTTGCTATGGCGCGCAGTTGATGATGCTTGTGCTTGGCGGTAAGGTAGAAAAGGCGCCCGTGCGCGAGTATGGGAAAACAGAGGTAAAGACGGACAATACTTCGGAGCTGTTTCAGGATGTTTCCGAGACTACGATCTGTTGGATGAGCCATTTTGACTATATTTCACAGATTGCTCCGGACTTCAGGATTATTGCCCATACAGCCGACTGTCCTGTGGCCGCGGCGGAGAACCGTGAGAAAAACCTGTACGCGATTCAGTTTCATCCGGAGGTGCTCCATACGCAGGAGGGCACAAAGATGCTGTATAATTTTGTGCGGGGAATTTGCGGCTGCAGCGGAAGCTGGCGGATGGATTCGTTTGTGGAAACTTCCATTCAGGAAATTCGGGAAAAGGTCGGAAGCGGCAAGGTATTATGTGCGCTGTCAGGCGGGGTGGACTCCTCGGTGGCGGCGGTTATGCTGGCAAAGGCAATAGGCAGTCAGCTTACCTGCGTGTTTGTTGACCACGGACTCCTTCGCAAGAACGAGGGTGACGAGGTGGAGGAGGTATTCGGGCCGAAGGGACCGTATGAATTGAACTTTATCCGCGTCAATGCACAGGAACGCTTCTACGGGAAGCTCGCGGGCGTGACGGAGCCGGAGGAAAAGCGCAAAATCATCGGGGAGGAATTTATTCGCGTATTTGAGGAGGAAGCAAAGAAAATCGGTGCGGTCGATTTCCTGGTGCAGGGGACGATTTATCCGGATGTGGTGGAGAGCGGTCTCGGCGGCGAGAGTGCGGTCATTAAA
>CAMWYL010000053.1 GCA_947178465.1 uncultured Lachnospiraceae bacterium
GTTCTCTTCATATATGGCTCGCTACATGGAACCAGACCCTGATCATACAGGAACTTATGCCAAAATCTGGAGTATAACAGATGGAGGGTCGTGTGCTCCATACCCCCGTTATACCAGTCAACGGGCATCCAGTATTCCAGCGCTTCCTTACCGGCAAATGCACTGTCATTGTCGGGGTCGATATAGCGCAGGAAATACCATGAGGAGCCTGCCCACTGCGGCATCGTATCCGTCTCGCGCTCCGCCTTTCCACCGCATTTCGGACAAGTCGTCTCCACCCAATCCCGCATTGCCGCAAGCGGGGATTCTCCTGTATCGGTAGGCATATAGCTCTCTACCTCCGGCAGCCGCAGCGGAAGCTCGCTCTCGTCAAGCGGCACATACCCGCAACACGGACATTTCACGATGGGGATAGGCTCGCCCCAATAACGCTGACGGGAGAATACCCAGTCACGCAGCTTGTAATTTACTTTTCTGTGTCCGATACCCTGCTCTTCCAGCCAATTGATAATTGTCGCCTTGGCTTCCTTTACCTCCAAACCGTTCAGGAAATCAGAATTGCAGAGGGTTCCTGTCGCAACATCCGTAAACGCTTCATTCTGAACGTCTCCGCCTGCAACAACCTCAATAATCGGGAGTCCGAATTTCTTCGCGAAATCCCAGTCACGGGTATCGTGTGCCGGTACCGCCATAATCGCTCCTGTTCCATAGGACATCAGTACATAATCAGATACCCATACCGGAATCTCTTTTTTATTGACCGGGTTGATTGCCGATATGCCCTTTACACATACGCCGGTCTTATCCTTTGCAAGCTCGGTACGCTCAAAATCAGATTTTTTCGCGGCCTGTTCACGGTATGCCATGATTTCGTCATAATTTTCGATTACTTCTTTATATTTATCAATCAGCGGATGCTCCGGTGAAATAACCATGTAGGTCGCTCCGAACAGGGTGTCCGGTCTTGTGGTGTAAATCGTAAGAATTTCATCCTGCTCCTTGAGCTTGAAATTTACCTCTGCACCTTCAGAACGACCAATCCAATTCTTCTGTGATACCTTGACCTTCTCGATATAATCCACATGGTCAAGCCCCTCCAGAAGCTTCTCCGCATAGTCGGTAATTCTAAGCATCCACTGTGACTGCATCTTTCGGACTACCTCTGCGCCGCAACGCTCACACACGCCGTTTACAACTTCCTCATTCGCAAGTCCGACCTTGCAGGAGGTACAAAAATTAATCGGCATCTCGCTCTTATACGCAAGCCCTTTCTTAAACAGCTGAAGGAAAATCCACTGTGTCCATTTATAGTATTTCTCATCCGTTGTATTCACTTCCTTCGACCAATCAAAGGAGTAGCCTAAGATTTTTAACTGATTCTTAAAATGCGCAACGTTATTTTTTGTGACAATCTTCGGATGGATTTTATTCTTAATTGCATAATTTTCCGTGGGAAGTCCGAAGGCATCCCAGCCCATCGGGAACAGGACGTTATAACCCTGCATTCTTCTTTTACGTGACACGATATCCATCGCCGTGTAGGGTCTGGGATGACCTACGTGAAGTCCCTGTCCTGACGGGTAGGGGAACTCTACCAATGCGTAATATTTCGGCTTGGACTTATCCACGCCGACCTTAAAGGCTTCCTCCTTATCCCAGATATCCTGCCATTTTTTCTCAATTTCCTTTGGTGAATATTCTTTGCTCATACTGCAATCCGTTCCTTTCTCTTAATCCATTCATAATCAAGTAGGCAAAGCTCTTCCGCATAAAGAAAAGCCTCTTCGCCTCCGGCTTATGCCAGAGACGAAAAGGCTTTTTAAAGCTTTCCGCGGTACCACTCTGTTTCAGATTATATAATAATATAATCTACACTCTGCTTCTGTAACGGGAATTCCCGTCCACGGCTACTCAGCTGCCAGCATATAATAACCAGCGTTATTCACTGTGGAAACTCAAAGGCGAGTTCAAGGCTTCGCGCTGCTGTCTCACACCACCCGACAGCTCTCTGAAAGGCTTCCGCCCCTACTACTCCTTCTCACTGTTGCTTCTTATTTAATATGAATAAGATTTTAGCACAGGAGCCGGAAAAATGCAACTAAATATTTTTAAAGTGTGAAACTTCCGTCTGCAGTCCGTCAGAGATTTCCTTATTGCTTTCCGCATCATTGCGGATGTCCTTGAGCAAGTCCACAAGCTGCGTGGTACTATCTGCAACCATGGTAACGCCTTGTGCGCTCTCTTCCACTGCAATATTAATCCCATTAATGCCATCTGTCATTTCTGACATGGTTTCCTCAAGGTTCTGCGTCTTCTCGTTGAAATCACAGAACATTCCATTCATATTGTCCGCGTCGTCATGGTAACGGTTTGCGACATTAACAAACTTATCATAATCCACTAATACCGTATTGTCGATAAAACTCAACATTTCATTCGCATTCTGCGCAAGCTCGCCAACCGCCTCTGTTACTGCCGCACTGATGTGCTGAATATTGTTCGCGGTATCACGGCTGGTATCCGCAAGCACACGAATTTCATCCGCTACCACGGAAAAACCTCTGCCTGCCTCACCTGCACGCGCGGCCTCTATGGACGCATTGAGTGCTAACAGGTTGGTCTGACTTGAGATGTTCAAAATCTCCGTCGTAAGCTCATTAATCTTCTCCACGCTACGGCTGTTCTCAATAGCGGTCTCCAACAGTTTCTTATTATTATCCATCATATTGACAGTGCTGTTCTTACCCTCCAGCACCTCACCGCGAATCCGCTGCGCCCTGCGCTTGATCTTACCTGCAAATTCGGTTCCTTCCTCTGCCTTGCTACGCATATCCTGTGCAAGTCCAAGCACGTTCTTGGATCCGAGCGTCACCTGATCAAGCGTCGCAGAAATCTCTTCCATGCTGGCTGACATTTCTTCCATAGTTGCGGAAATATCTCCCGCACTGGATTCTGATTTCTGAATACTGGAATGGATGCCGTTTATCTGTTCATCCATATTTACGGAACTGCTCCGGATTTTGCGCATCGTCGTCTGGAGTTGGTCAATAAAGCTATTGATTCCTGCCACCAGCTGGCCAACCTCGTCCTTCGTTCTTACCGGTATCCGCTGCGTTAAATCACCATTGTTATGTTGTATATCATGGATGATTTGATTTAATTGCACTGTTGCATTCCTTGCAGGCCGCACTACCGTAAAACCGATTAGCAGCCCTGTAAAAACACCAACGACAATAAAAATAAAACTTATGATTCTTGATATAACCTGCAACTTATTGGTATTCTCGATTCGCTCCTCCGCAAGCGCATGCGCTGCGCTGTTCAGCGTATCGCTAAATGCAGCCTGCTTTTCCTGCAATGCCAGAATAATCGCGTACAGTCCGCCGTTCCGCTCTGTCGCGCCCGCTTTGTCCCCTGCCAGATAAAGGCTTGCAACCTCCGATACCGTCTCCTTCAGCGGCGAAAAACTGCTCCTGTATTCCTGAAGTGCCTGTGTAAGCCGTGCATTATCCAGCTCACTGCACAACTGCTCCATCGTATCAAACGCATCTTCAATCGTGCTGACCGTTCCGGGCACTGAACCCGCTATATTTGCGGAGGTCTCCTCCTCTGCGGACAATACAATCAGATTTCCATACAGCTTACATTCTCCAACCTTGTTGGTAATGACCTCATTCTGGATTTGCAGCTGCATGTAGACATTTGACAGCTGAAGCACCGCGTTCTTTGCATTTGTCGTTCCCCTTGCTGAGAAGTTACTGTTTATCAGAAAGATAATCAGTAAAATCACAAGCAGTGTGTATACTTTTGTTCCTATATGTTTACTCACACCATTCCACCCTCTCGTTTCGCGTTATTCCTCGCTGTTCTCAGCAACCTTGCTTGCCCTTGCCTTTACCTCGGCATCCTGAATATCGCTCGGCGCCTGCTCATATCTGACAAATTCATATTCATAGTTCCCGCGTCCGCCTGTCATGGAACGCAGCACCGTACAGTATCCGTTCAACTCCATCACCGGTATATCAGCCTCAATCACCTGCTTGCCGTTTCCAATCGGATTCATGCCAAGCACTCTGCCACGGCGTTTATTCAAATCGCCCATGATATCACCGGTGTATCTGTCAGGTACCGTCACTTTAAGATTTGCAATCGGCTCCAACAGAATCGGCGCAGCATCCATAACGCCTTTCTTGAAGGCTTGAATAGTCGCCATCTTAAACGCCATTTCAGAGGAATCTACCGGATGATACGAGCCGTCATACAGAACACCCTTCACTCCTACTACCGGATAAGCCGCCAAGGGGCCTTTCAAAACAGATTCCTGAAGTCCCTTTTCCACCGCGGGGAAATAATTCTTCGGAACAGCACCGCCTACAACCTCCTGCTCAAACACATAAGCCTGCTCCAAGTCACCCGACGGCTCAAAACGCATCTTTACATGTCCATATTGTCCGTGTCCGCCGGACTGTTTCTTATATTTATACTCTACGTCAGACTTTTTCTTGATGGTCTCCCTAAAAGCAACCTTCGGCTTGCTCAGCTCAATCGTGCATTTATACTCATTGACGAGGCGACTCTGGATAATCTCAAGCTGCTGCTCACCGATACCATACAAGAGGCTCTGCCGGTTCTCCACATCATTTACGACCTTGAGGGTCTGGTCCTCATGCGACAACTTCTGCAATGCTTGGGATACCTTGTCGATATCACCCTTGTTCGGCACCTTGTAACGCATTGCGGTATAGGGTTTTGATAGCTCAAATTTACCATATTCAATAACAGTTGCTTTTGTTGAAAGCGTGTTGCCTGTTCTCGCCGCGGTAAGCTTTGCAATCGCTCCAATATCGCCGGCATGAAGCTCGCTGATTTCAATGGGCTTACTTCCCTGAAGCACATAGAGCTTGCTGACCTTCTCCTCAACATCCTTATCCTTATTGTAAATAACGTCATCAGACTTAAATACGCCGGAACATACCTTAATCAGCGAATACTTGCCGATGAAAGGGTCCACAATTGTCTTAAATACATAAGCAGACTTGGGCTTTGAGAAATCATAGTTTGCCTCAAATACTTCGTTTGTCTTCATATTGAAGCCTGCTATCTGCTTATTCTCAGGACTTGGCATATATTTCACGATATCATCAAGCAACGCATATGTACCCTGACATAACAGGTTGGAGCCCATACTGATCGGAACAATCGAGCCGTCCATTACATTTGTCCGCAACGCCGCACGGATTTCATTCTCCGAAAAGGTCTCCCCACCGAAATAACGCTCCATAAACTCCTCGCTGGTCTCTGCAACTGCCTCCATCAGGGTATCTCTGTACAGAGTGAGGTTTTCTTTACTGTAATCAGGTATCTCACATTCCTCAATCTCCTTACCCTTCCAGCGGTTTCCGGTCTCGCTGACTACATTAACATAGCCTACGAACTTTTCATTCTCTCTGATTGGGAAATGAAACGGCGCAATCTTCTTGCCATACATCTCGGTCAGCTTCTCCACAACATTCTTAAAAGAGGCATTGTCTGCATCCATGCCCGTAACATATATCATTCTGGAGAGCTTGTATTTCTCGCACAGCTCCCATGCCTTTTCCGTTCCTGCCTCAACACCGGATTTTCCGGAAACAACAATAATCGCGGCATCCGCAGCGCTGATAGCCTCCTCAACTTCACCGATAAAATCAAAATATCCCGGCGTGTCAAGCACGTTAATCTTTACACCCTCCCACTCAATCGGGATAACTGATGTACTGATGGAAATCTTTCTCTTCTGTTCTTCCTTGCCAAAGTCGCTGACCGTATTGCCGTCCTCAACTTTCCCCATACGTGAAGTAATGCCTGCCAAATATGCCATAGACTCCGCAAGACTCGTCTTGCCGGTTCCGCCATGCCCTAACAATACCACATTTCTAATCTTATCCGTTGTGTAAACATTCATTGCAGCTACCTCCTGTTTCCGTCATATAATGGTTGTCGTTCTTTACAGTAACGCATTCCCATATGCATCATACGTTATAATTTTACTATATATTGTCTGAAAATTCAATCTATTTTGTGCAAACTGCACACTGTCTTTTTTCATAAAATATCATGTATATTTTCGTAACAATTGCCTAGTGTAACTCAACTTAATTGCCCTAATGTTTTACGCAGGATAGGTTTTCAGTCTGCAAGGCGAAGGAGGGAGGCGGTGCGGTGGCATCGTTGACCGACGACAACGCAGCAGATGGAAATTTAGCCAAGTAAAACATAGGGATAATTGAGGTGAGTTATACCAGTGTGCCGGCTCATTGATGTCCGGCAAAATTCCGCAGAATGATTTTTCATCGGCAACAGTCAAATAGCGCGGAATGGATTTCATTCTGCAAGACAACCAAACGAGGCGATGCGGTGGTATCTTTGTGTGAAGATAACACAGCAGCCGGAAATTCAGGCAAGTAATTTGGTGAAATAAGAATGCGTCGTACATTAGTGTTTCCTGCAGGCAATGGTTCGAGCAGCTGCGGAGCAGATATTCGGCGAATAGCGATTTGAGATTGCGCGGAGCTGAATCATGGAGGTTCCTGCGAGAGTCAACAGCTTTGCGGCGGTTTGCCGGACTTGGAATTTTTAAATGACAAAAAGCGCGGGATGATGTATAATGGGAAGCAGTGGCAGCCTGTCCAAGCGGACATATGGGAGTCGGATGGAAAATTAATTTTTCACGGACGAATTCATTCGTCTTGTAAATGTTTTGTCTTGCAGATATAAATATCATGTGTTATGAAATTGGAATAGTGTGAAATCAAAATTTCACCATCCTAATTTGTATGCCCGCAAAGGCAGTCGTATGGGAGTTAGCATGAAAACTACATCTATTTGAGCCGCTGAAAACGGCATGGAGGATTAATATGAAAAAGTTCGGTTTTTTGAGTCTGGGACTGATTGGCGGTTCCATTGCCTTAGCAATAAAAAACATATATCCTGATGCAAAAATCATAGCGTATGCAAGGAGGCAGGAGACGCTCGATTCCGCACTGGCTTCCGGTGCAATCGACGAGGGTACGACGGTGATTGATGCCGCCTTTTCGGACTGCGACATGATTTTCCTGTGTGCGCCGGTTGCCGTGAACAACTGGTTTTTAGAGCAACTGAAACCTGTTATATCCGCGCAGACAATCCTTACCGATGTCGGAAGTGTTAAGGGTTCCATCCATGAGACGGTAGAACGGCTTGGACTGAACACGCAATTTATCGGCGGTCACCCGATGGCCGGAAGTGAAAAGACGGGCTTTGCAAACGCAACCGCAAGGCTTCTCGAGAACGCCTACTATATTCTCACGCCGACAAAGGAGGTTCCGAAGGCAGCTGTCGATACGTACTATTCTCTTGTATCTGAAATGGGCGCAATTCCACTGGTACTGCCCTATACGGAGCACGATTATGTGACGGCGGCAGTCAGCCATGTACCGCACTTGGTGGCAGCTGCGCTTGCAAACCTGGTCCACGATCATGATACAGAGGCCTGCACAATGAAGCTGATTGCGGCAGGCGGCTTCAAGGATATTACACGCATTGCCTCCTCCTCCCCCGACATGTGGGAATCCATTTGTCTTGCAAATGCGGGAAATATTGCGGATCTGTTGGATGCTTATATTGTATCGCTTCAGGATATCAGCCGCGCCGTGCGGGCAAAACAGACCGGCTATACCTATGACTTGTTCAAAGCCTCCAAGGAATACAGGGATTCATTCTCAGATCAGCCAAGAGGCCCTATCAAGATGGTGTTCGGCTGTTATGTGGACATCCCCGACGAGGCAGGAGCAATTGCTACGCTGGCACACATTCTGGCAGATAAGGAGATTTCCATTAAAAATATTGGCATTGTCCATAACAGGGATTTTGAGGAGGGAGTCCTCCAGATAGAATTTTATGAGCAGACTGCCCTGCACAACGCGATTACACTGCTGCGGAAGCTGCAGTATACGGTGCATGAGAGAAAATAGCCGGTTGTTGGGTGACTTTCCGGCCCGGCATAAGCAGTCTGCAATGTTTTTCAACTTCTGTATATATAACGCGTGATATTTTATGTTGTAAAAATTGCAACAATATCTATTGTTTAAGGAAGATTTTATAATACATACATGGTAATTTTTTGAACGCAGCTCCGTCGGGGCTGCGTTTTTATGATGCGGGATAGCGTATCCATCCTGCTTGTATGATGCTATATTTAAAATAATCCACAATTGTCTGACGCGGTCCAGGCATATGAAAGAAAAGGATTCCTACACCGATTGCCGCTGCAAAAAGAACATATCCTTCACATAGCAGCTTATTGTTTCCTTTCTTACCATGTTTCTTCCCATCCGAATCAAGAGAAGGATAAACAGGAATATAAGCGGTACGCACAAAGAAATAAATAACGCATGTTTCTCTTTGGCAGTATATTCCATGGAGATTCCTCCAAAGCCGCCCCAGCCTGCCCACGTAAAGGCGGTCAACACACAGCGCCACAGAAAGGCTGCTGCCACCAGTCCCAAAAAGGCAATGCTTAAAGCAGGACCTTCCGTTTTTCATTTGTCTGATATCTCCATTTCTCCTGTGTTCTGACAGGTTCCTTTCGCAAGATATGGTTGTGTCAGCACCCCATATGTCTCAGCAGTGCCTCACACCCCTCCACTACGTCCCGATAGGTGACCTCAAAATTCCCGCTGTACCACGGGTCTGAAATGCTGTCTGTTCTTCCCGCATATTCTAAGAGAAGGAGGATTTTGTCAGGATGTTCCCCGCGTTTATGCCCTGTCATCCGCTCCATGTTCCGAATGTTCATGGTGTCCATGCCGATTAAATAATCATAGTAGTCGTAATCGGATTTTTTCAATTGGACTGCACGCTTGCCGTCACAGCGAATACCATGCCGCGCAAGCTCATCTCTGGCAGGGGGATAAACCGGATTCCCAACGCCGTTCCAGATTTCTTCGGTGCTGGTTGCGGCGGACGCAATTTCAAATTGGTCGACGAGACCTCGCTTTGCAACCATGTCTTTTAGTATAAATTCCGCCATGGGGGAACGGCAGATGTTGCCGTGGCAGACAAATAATATTTTAATCATCTATTTCAAACTCCTTGCATAAGTTGGTTTATCGTGGTTTTTCTTGATTTTTGGGCGTTTCAAGGTTTTCAGGAATTTTTCCGGCTCATCCGGTTTTTCGGCATATCTTGGCTTATCCCGGCATTTCCTGGCTCTGAAAAGTAGTAAAAAAAGTAGTAAATTGAAAATTTGTACTACTCGGCTTTTTTCAGGCATTGCTTACCTTTTTCATTTCCCTGCTTGCATCCTCATAGCCGATATGCGTGTACGTGTTCAGCGTGACGCCAATGTCCGAATGGCCCATAATGTACTGCAGTGTCTTTGGGTTCATGCCGCTGTTTGCCATATTGGAACAAAACGTATGCCTGCACACATGGGGCGTTACATCAGGCATCTGTACTTTATAAATCTTGTTATACTTCTCCCTGATATGCTGCATATACTTTTCCCAGTGCTGGGCAACCATGGGTCTCCCGTTTTTATCCATGAACAGGAAGCCATGATACAAATTTCCTTTCACATCCCTGACAACCTGCTCTGTCTTCGGTTTATCACTGTTTTCAAGGATATGCCTGAAACAATCCATAACTTCCTTGGTCATAGGAACAAACCTCACGCCGCTGGGTGTTTTCGTGTCCTCTATGATGTATTGCATATCCCGCGTCCTTTGTAACTGACGCTCAACCCTAAGTTTGCCTTCCTTAAGGTCAATATCCTCTTTGATTAAACCGCAGAATTCAGAAATACGGAGTCCTGTATGAAACAGTATATAGATTGCGTCATAGTACCTTGAAAAATGCTTGTCGTTTTTGACAAATTCCAGATACTGCCTTTCCTGTTTCCTTGTGATTGCCTCTCTTGTAACACTGTCATTCACAACAACAGTGCTCAGATGAAACTCAAACGGATTCTTGCGTATCAGCTCATCATCCACCGCCATCTGGAAAGCCGGTCTGACCACACCCCTGATCGTCTGGATGGAACTGTAGCCCTTTCCATTGGCCTGAAGCTGGATGAGCCACTCTTTCGCATCAGATAACCTCACATCCTTGATCTGTTTTCTGCCAAAATCTTCTTTGGCAAGGATATTAAGGACTGTTTTGTACCCGGCCTTCGTAGAATGGCGCATGCCTTTTCTCTGCGAAGTATATTTTTCGACCAGCTCCCGGACTGTTATATCGCCGCCTGAGGTGGAGATCATGTCTTCCAGGTCTTTTTGGATCTGCTTTTCCTTTTCCCTCAGCGACAGATCATCACGCTTGCCTTTCGGCAGCCTGTCGGTCTTTTCCAGTTTCCAGCTGTAAACAAATTGTTGTTTTCCATCGGTGTCTATGTACTTATACGCATATCTTCCATCTGATCGCTGGCTCTCTCCATTGCGTAATACTCGGTTTTTGTTATCCCGTCTTTTTTCGCTCATGATTTTCTGCTCCTTTCTAATGAAAAAGAGCCTCGATACGATATCTATATCATACCATGTCCGAGGCTCAAATTCCATTGGTTTTTTCGTAGTTTGATATAGCCGGCATCAGTATGTTTTTCAACATTCATTTTTATACAGATGCCGATTCATCTAAGTATTTCTCAAATAGCTTCCGTTTTATCATTGCGCGGTTGCCATTCATAATAATAAAGTCTGCATCCGCCCTTTCTTCCACAAGTCTTCGCAGTTTCTTCTCTCCAATATGAAAATACTCTGCTGCCTCTTGGATTGTCAGTATATACTTTTCCCAAAGAGGCACCTTACTCTCTGAATTTCCCACAATAAACACCCCCTTCCTGCTACAATGCATTTAATAATCTATAAAAGAACATAAAGAAGATATATTATACCTTCAGGAAGCCGCCTTTCCCCAGACCCATTTCCTGCGCCGGAGTTCCGCCGCGTATTTTCAGGCTGCTGCTTTGCAACATTTCATCTGCGGGCGTACTCCCTTTTCCTGTCATCGCACGCTGTCCGCAGTTCCTGTATAACTGTCTGGAAGGCTATGAAATTGTCAAGGTGCAGGCATATAGGCTTTTCACATCCCACAGATTGCCTATACATTAAATAAATAAATGAACTTTTAGAATTTTCTTCACTCTGGATAAAAATTTTAAAAAACTCTCCAAAAACCAATCAGCACATATTTGGCACAACATTGGCATTGTTTTGCTCTTTCCCCGTAAATCCTTATCTGTTATACTTGGTACAGTCAAAAATTTTGCAGACGGCCGTTTCCTTCAAAAGGGGCGGCCGTTTTGCTGTAAAGGTGGTGGTTATCATACTTATCAAAAAGATCCGCAGGATTCTGCAGGACGAGCGTGCCGAGGCAAACTATTTCAGCACAATGGTCTTCATTTTCATTGCGGTGTTACTGTTGGCTTTTATCATTGATCTGTTCAGCATCATTTCAACGAAACAGGAGCTGGACCTCTGTGCCGATCAGATGGTAAAACAGATTCAGCTGTCAGGCGGTGTCAATGCAGAGACAGACCAGCTTTTCAACTTTCTCTGCTCACAAATCGAAGGTGCCCACAACATCTCCTATTCCATTGACGCCTCCTATAAATCGCCGACCCCTTCCGGGATGAACAGGGCCATCCAGCTGGGTAGCCCGTTCTATATCACGATCCAGGGAGAGGCCAGGCTGGGCGGCTTCTGGAACTTCGACCTGATCCACATCACGGTAGTCTCCAGGGCGGCAGGTGTCAGCGAACATTACTGGAAGTGAGGTGTCTATGCAGAAAATTTATCTCCATATGAAAAGGCGCCTGGCTAATGACCGCGGCGATATGTCCATCTTCACCTGTTTCTTTGTGATGGCCATAGTGATACTGGTTTCCTTCCTTTTGCTTTACGCATCCATAAAAATTACTTGCATAAACATACGCAATGGTACGAAAATGGAACTGAACAACTTAAGCGCAAGCATCTACGCTGATACCTACCGTTCCCAGAGGGAGACCAATTTCAGCGAGTACCTGAGCACCCTGTACTCCAGCAGCGACTATACTGCCATGCTGGAGGAGACCGTGACAGACGGCCTGGCAAACAAGATCCCTCTTTCCACGGATGATTAC
The DNA here is from genome assembly GCA_947178465.1 of uncultured Lachnospiraceae bacterium. Taxonomy (GTDB): domain Bacteria; phylum Bacillota; class Clostridia; order Lachnospirales; family Lachnospiraceae; genus COE1. The sequence continues at coordinate 12,140 of CAMWYL010000053.1, forward strand.
CAGATAAAGAACATCAGCCTTGCTTTCCATGCGGCTGGGGATAGGGTGGAATATATCTTTTCCTGTGACGCCGAATTTTATATCTTCATGTTCGGCCGCAGGTACCCAGCCATCACCCAGCACATTGAGCTGACGGGCTACCACAATACAAAATTTTAAAAATTTGTTGAAAAAACTTCCCTCCAGACCGTAAGGGATATTTATACGACAAGAAAGGAGAAACAAACTATGAAGAAATTTATCAGATCCAAGGGATTCCTTTTGTCCGTGCTGGCTGCTGCCTGTATCGGCATTTTAACCATCTGCTTTGTGGTAAACAGGGATACAGATAATGATTTCCAGCCGGAGGAGATCGCCTCCAACACAGAGACGCAGGAACTGCAGGAAACTCCCGCCCCTGCCGCAAATACTGAGCGTCCTGCCCCTACCCATACGC
>CAMWYL010000054.1 GCA_947178465.1 uncultured Lachnospiraceae bacterium
TGCAGATACGGGGCGGCAGCGTAGATGATAACGCGACGCCGCTGCTGCGGGATTTGCGGGGCAGGATAGCGCGAGCGGAAGAAAAAATGCGGGAGCGGGCGGATGCCGTTATCCGTGCCAACAAGGAGTGCATGTCGGACAGCTTCAGTACCATGCGGAACGGTCACATCTGTATTCCCGTGAAAAAGGAATACAAGTTCAAAATCAGCGGAAGCATTATAGATAAGTCATCAACAGGGAATACGCTGTTTATGGAGCCGGTGTCCGTGGCGAAGTATTATGAGGAGCTTCAGGAGCTGCGCATTGACGCGGAGAATGAGGAGCGCAGAATTCTTTACACGCTGACGGCAATGGTGGCGGATGGCAGTGCGGTGCTTGAAGGATGCTTGCGGCTGATGGAAAAGCTGGACTATATTTTTTCCAAGGGCAAGCTGAGCATGGATTACGGCTGTGTGGAACCTGCCATCAATACGGACAGGCGGATTATTTTGAAGAATGCAAGGCATCCGCTGATGAACAGGGAAACCTGTGTGCCGCTGCAATTTCAGCTTGGGGACGGGACGAGAGGGATTATCATTACCGGACCGAATACCGGCGGAAAGACGGTTGCAATAAAAACGGTGGCGATCAGCTGCATGATGGCGCAGTGCGGCCTGCATGTGGCGGCGGAGGAGGCAGATATCTGCATGAACAGCAATTTCCTGTGCGATATCGGAGACGGACAGAACCTCTCCGAAAATCTTTCCACCTTCTCGGCGCATATCACAAACGTGCTGGATATCCTGCGGAATGTCAGCCGCGACAGTCTCGTGATTATGGATGAGCTTGGTTCCGGTACAGACCCGGCCGAGGGAATGGGGATCGCGATTGCGATATTGGAGGAGCTTTCAAAAAGCGGTGCGCTGTATCTTGTGACAACGCATTATCCGGAGGTAAAGCAGTATGCAGCGAATCGGGAGGGCATTGTGAATGCGCGGATGACCTTTGACAAGGAAAGCCTTTGTCCGTTGTACCGGCTTGTAATCGGGGAGGCAGGGGAGAGCTGTGCGTTTTATATTGCCGGACGCCTTGGCATGCCTGCGTCCATGCTCCGTGTCGCAGCGGAAGCCGCATACGGTGATGCGGGAAGCATCGCGGAGATACTTGCGCTTGCGCCCGAGACGGAGAACACCGAATTGCGGCCGATGTCCGCGCCGCGTATCAAAAAAACAGCGGATAGGAACAGCGCACAAAGTAAGGCACTGCAATTTAATCGCGGGGATAGCGTGATGGTGTATCCGGATAAGAAAATCGGAATTGTGTGTGAGACTGCAAATGAGAAGGGCGTACTGCGCGTGCAGATGCCAAATAAAAAGATATGGGTGAACCATAAAAGGATCAAGCTGCACGTCGCGGCAACAGAACTGTATCCGGAAGATTATGACTTTTCGATTATCTTTGATACCGTAGAGAACAGAAAGCTGCGCCATCAGATGGAGCGCAAGTATGTGGAAGGGGAAATAAGGGAATAACGAACATACAGAGAGCCGGTTTGTTTATCGGCTCTCTGTATGTTTGTAACCTTTGTATTTTTTGATAACATCATCGCTCCAAACATGAGCTTCTATATACCTTTCAGGTCCGTATTTTCCGTCATCATTCCAATCCTGTGGAAATCCGTATCTGTCAATAATCTCCAAAATTTCGTAATATGTATAAAGCTTATGACGATATTCTTTTCCGTCATTGACATTGGGACTGAATGTAGGCATAGAATCCCCATAAGTAAAAGAAAGCGTATTGATATCAAATTCTTTAATCGGTATTTTTATAAATTCGCAGTTTTCATACCATGAATATAGCCAAGGACTATGTCCAAACCCTCTGTTTTGTGCGTTTGCCAATCACTTGCCTTTTTTTCCTTCCTTATTTATAATAGGATGAAGGTGCAGCAATTTGCTTGTTTGAGCCGCCGAAGACGGCGTGGGGGGAAAATGAAAACAACGAACATTCGGGAATACCTTCAGAAATACAGACTGATAACAGACGGTTCCTTTGGAACCTGGTATGCAGAGAAATACAAGACAAACGAGATGCCTGAGCTTGCCAATACCGATGCAGAAAAGGCCTCCCGTGTTCTTGCGATACACAGAGAATATATTGCGGCAGGCGCGAAGCTTATCCGGACCAATACATTCGCGGCGAATACAGAGCTGCTTGGAGCGGATATGGATGCCGTTGAGGAAAACATAAGGGCGGCGGTGCGGCTTGCGAAACAGGCAGAGCCGCTGTTTATCGCGGGAGATATCGGCCCGATACCAATGAGCGTATTGTCAAATGATACCTCAAATGACATGTCCTTTGAGGCACAAAGCGATATCGACAGTGGAGCGATTGTACCGGAGGAGCAGTATTACCATATTGCGAAGACATTTATAAAGGAAGGAATAGATATACTGAACTTTGAAACCTTTTCCGAGCTTTCCGGTATATTGCCGGCGATAAAGCGGATCAAGGCGGAGCATGAAGTATTTGTGATGGTGCAGTTCAGTGTCAATCAGTTCGGCTACAGTGCTGACGGTCTTGGCGCGGGACGACTTCTTTCGAAGGCAGCAGGGATAACGGAAATCGACGCCGTGGGACTGAACTGCGGTGTCGGACCGGGACATATGGGGAAGATAATCAGTTCGCTGAATATGCCGTTTGATAAATTCACAATTACGCTTCCCAATGCAAGCTATCCTGCACGGATTCGGAATCGGATTCACTTTACCGGACAGCCGGACTATTTTGCGGACAAGGTCGCGGAGCTTGCTGACAGAGGTCATATAGACATTATCGGCGGCTGCTGTGGGACAACGCCCGAATTTATCCGTCTGCTTGCGCAGCGGGTTGTGACAGAGCAGCCGCCAAGAGAAAAGCCGCAGGTGGCCGTTGCGGATAGGACGAAGCCGGTAAGGGACAACGCTTTCTTTGCGGGAAAGGAAAACGCGTCAACCAAGCTGATTGCGGTAGACCTTGCGCCGCCATTTAACGCGGATGACCAAAAGCTTCTGGAGGCCGCGCGCCTGTTAAAGGAGTCGGGGGCGGACGTGCTGACCTTTCCGGATTCTCCATCGGGAAGAACCCGCGCGGATTCTGTGCTGATGGCGGAGAAGGTGCGCCGGGAGGTCGGTATCTGCGTAATGCCGCATATATGCTGCCGCGACAGGAATGCGATTGCGATACGCTCCACACTTTTAGGTGCGTACATCAACGACATCCGGAACCTCCTGCTTATCACAGGCGATCCGCTGCCCTATGCGGCACGCCAAAGCATCAAGGCCGTGTTTCAGTTTGATGCGGTAAGGCTGATGAATATTGTGCAGGACATGAACGCGGAAAGCTTCCGGGATGCGCCGATGTGCTACGGCGGTGCCATCAACCAGGGAAGGAGAAATCTTGACGTGGAAATCGGTCGTGTGCGCAAGAAGCTTGCGGCGGGTGCGCGCTTTTTTATTACGCAGCCTGTATTTAATAAGGAAGCCGCCGACAGGGTGCGCCGTATCAAAGAGGAGACGGGCGCGCGGATTCTCTGCGGAGTGATGCCGCTGGTAAACCGGAAAAACGCGCTCTTTATGAAAAATGAGCTTGCGGGAATCGATGTGACGGAAGATATCGTAAACCGATATTCCGAAAACGCTTCCAGGGAAGAAGGCGAGGCGGTCGGAATCGCGCTTGCGCAGGAGATTATCGCGCTTACGGAGGACTTTTCCGACGGATATTATTTCACTTTTCCGTTTAACCGTGTATATATGCTTCGCGAAATTTTTCGGTCCCGGCTATAAAGTATAATAAAAAACATCCGATAAATTAGATATAAGGAGTATGGAATATATACAATAAAGACGGTTTCATGGAGGGAGGAGTCTTATATGCGTATAGATGCTTATAATCAAATTAAACAAATATATGGAAGCAATAAGCCGAAGAAAGCGGACGAGAAGAAGAGCACAACCGCAAAAAACGGCTTTCGCGATCAGCTGATGCTTTCCGATGCGGGCAGGGATGCTCAGATTGCAAAGCAGGCAGTCCGGAATGCGCCTGATGTCAGAGAGGATTTGGTAAACTCGATAAAGGAGCGGATGGATAACGGTACCTATGAAGTAGACACAGAGGATTTCGCAGCAAAATTGCTGGAGAAATATAACGGACTGTTTTAAAGGTTGAGGTATACGTGTGGCTAGCTTATTAGAGAATTTAATCGACGTGCTGGACAGGGAAAATACGGAGTATGGAGCCCTGACAGTGCTTGCCGAGGAGAAGACCTCCGTTATTGTCAAGGGCGATATAGAGAGGTTGGGGAAAATCACGGAGGATGAACAGGAAATCGTAGGCAAAATCCAGACTATTGAAAAGCAAAGAAGTAAAATTCTGGCTGATATTGCCAACGTAGTTAACAGGGATGTTGCAACATTGAAACTCATTAACCTGATTCAGATGCTCGAGAAAATGCCGGATCAGCAAAAAAAGCTGACAGACGTGCATGAGAGATTAAAAGAGACCACGGAGAACTTAAAAACAATCAATGAGAGAAATCAGATGCTGTTGATGGATAAGCTTGAAATGGTCGATTTTAATCTGAATATGATCAGAGCGCTGAAGTCTGCGCCGCAAACAGCCAACTATTCGAAAGACGCATATACAACCGGTAGTGCACTTGGTATCTTTCATGGTGGTTTCGACGCAAAACAATAAGAGCGGGAAAGCACGAGGAGAGGTACCATGTCTTTATTTGGATCATTATATATAGGTGACAGCGGATTACGCACTTCACAAAACGCGCTGAATACGACAGCGCACAATCTGTCAAATCTGAATACCGTGGGATATGTGCGCCAACAGGTGGCAAATTCCGATACCACATATACCAATACACAAAAGAATATGGCCGGTTACAATGTCCAGATTGGCGACGGCGTGAAGTATGCGGATTGTCGTCATATCAGGGATATGTTCATGGATGCGACATATCGTGAGGAGTCGGGAAGATACAGCTTCTATGAGACCTCCTACTCGGCGATACTGGAGATAGAGGACATTATGGGCGAGTTTGAGGATGCCGCGTTTTCCAAGTCCGTATCCGGGCTCTGGTCAGCGATGCAGGAGCTTTCCAAGCACCCGAACGATACGGTAAATATGTCTACCCTTGTGCAGAAATGCGCAGCCTTTATCGAGAATGCGACAAAGGTTTACAGTTCTTTTATTGAATATCAGAATAACCTCAACAGACAGGTGAAGGATTCGGTAGCGGAAATCAATCAGATCGGAAACAGAATTGTTGAATTAAATAAAGCGATTTCGAGAATAGAGGTCGGCGGCATTGAGTCTGCCAACGACCTGCGCGACGAGCGTGACCTGTTGCTGGACACCCTTGCGGGTTATGGCAATATCGAATATGAAGAGGATAAGTATTCCAATGTCTCTGTTCGCTTCAACGGTACGGACTTCGTCACGGGAACCCGTACCTTTGAGATGGGAATGCTGACCGATGAGAGCACGGGATTTGTAATGCCGTATTGGCCGCACAATGTGGTGTGGGTGACGGATGAAAACGGCGAGAGAGTGCAGGATTTTGAATCCGCGAAGGTGTTTAACCTGACGGAGGAAATATCGACGGCGAGGGATACCGACGTCGGCTCACTGCGTGCGCTTCTTCTGGCAAGAGGCGATCATATCGCGAATTTTACGGATGTGAATGCGGATATCTGTACGCAGGCGAAGCTGGATAAGCTCGGGATTACGGCGGAGCAGTATAATGCGGAATATGGAAAGAAATATTACAATAAAGAGATTTCCAATTCCATCATAATGAATGTGGAAGCGGAATTTGATCATCTGATACATGCGATTTCGACAAAGGTCAACGAAGTGCTTGCGCAGGCGTGCGATCCGGTGAGCGGATACCTTTGCAATGCGGACGGCTCACCGATGCAGATGTTCCAGAAGGTGATGTCAGATCCGTATCAGCGTGTTATGACCTCAAAGGATGATGAGAAGCTGATACAAGAGAAAATAGATGCCGGAGAGTTGTATGAGTCCGGCAATAAGATCTTCAATAAAGACGGCAAGGTAGTCATGGTAAGGATTTGTGACGAGAAGGGCAATCCCATTCCGAACAACTATTGGAAGTTCAACGAGGAGGATCCCGATGTTGCCTTTTCTCTTTACAACTGTACCAATTTGGATATCAACTTGAAGCTCGTACAGACGCCGGCGTTGCTTGGCTTTAAGTACGAGGATGACTCGGCCGATTATAATATCGGAAAGGCATTTGTGGAGGCGTTCCAAAAGGACGGCATTTATCTCAATCCGGATGCGACTGCAATGAGCACCTTCGAGAATTGCTACACGAACCTGATGAGCCAGATATCCGCCAGCGGCAATGTGTATAAACTGCTCTATGAGTATGAGCAGCTTGCGGTGGAGAATGCGGACAACGAGCGGCAGACGGTTATCGGCGTTTCCTCGGACGAGGAGCTGGAGCGCATGATCATGTACAAAAACGCCTACAATGCGGCGAGCCGTTACATCAATGTAGTAAACAGCATGCTTGACACCCTGCTGAGCATGGCATCCTAATGGGCTTTGCGGATAATTTTACGGGAATAAAGGGGGATAATTATGCCATCCACATTTTTAGGTTTAAATACATCTTATACAGGCTTGGTTGCGGCCAACGCGGGACTGAATACAACCGCCAACAATATCGCGAATATTGAGACAGTAGGTTATTCCAGACAGGCGGTCAACCAGCAGACGGCTACCGCGATGCGTGTTTTTCAGGGTTACGGCTGTGTCGGAGCGGGTGTTGATACCCTCGGAGCGGAGCGGATTCGTGACATCTATTATGATGAGAAATACTGGAACAACAATTCAAAGCTGGGAGAAGCAGACAAGAAGCAGTATTATACGGCGATAATCGAGGATTATCTGCGCGACCAGAGAGGAACCAATCAGGTCAAGGGCTTTGAACAGATTTTCAGCGAGTATCAGGCGTCTCTGTCTTCTCTGGCGACAAACACAGGCGAGGTAAATTACGCGCTGAACTTTATCGGGTTTGCAGGGAATCTGTGTGAGTATTTCAATATTATGTATAACAGCTTTCAGAAGATGCAGACGGACGTCAATGATGAGATAGAGATAAAGGTCAATGAAATCAACAGCATTGCGCAGGAAATAACCACGCTGAATAAAGAGATTAACATTATCGAGGCCGGTGGAAAGGCTGTGGCGAATGAACTTCGCGACAAGAGAGATTTGCTGATTGATCAGCTTTCCGCGGTCATTGATGTCGAGTGTGAGGAGCTTCCCATCTATGATGACGCCGGCAATGATACCGGAATGAATAACTATGTGGTAAACATCGCGGGCGGGCAGCTTTTGGTAGAAGGGTACCGCTATCGCCAGCTGGAGTGCGTACCGCGTGAGGATTGGCAGAAGGTCAACCAGAATGATGTGGACGGACTGTTTGACATTTGCTGGACGGATACCGGCGAGGAGATGGGTGTTTACGCGAAATCCACGAGAGGTGAGCTGAAGGGCCTCATCGAGGTGCGGGACGGTAACAATAAAGAAGCGTTTAACGGAAAGATTTCCTCCGTGAACTCCGTTGAAAATACCGTAACGGTGCGTGTAACGGACGACTATCTGAAGGATATGAGCAAGAGCACCCTGCCGCTTATGGACGGGCGAATCATGCTGAACGGCGAGTATTATTATTATGACAGCTTTGAATACAAGGAATATGACAATGGTGAGGCTTATTATACCTTTAAGCTTTCCGACGATCTGGCGAGAAATCCGATGAAGATATCCAAGGGAGTTATCGGGCAGAACGCAAAGGTTGGCGAGCGGGTAGATTATCAGGGCATTCCCTATTATCTGGAACAGATGAATGAGTGGGTACGCCATTACGCAAGCGCTTTCAATGGGATCTACGGACAGAAGGGCGCTACGGATTATAATGAGAACGACAGAGAGGGAGAGATTTTCTACACCGGCAACAATGAGGTGACAGGCGGGCAGTATAATCTGGATGTTGCGCTCGGTTCAAAGCGGTTCAGCTCCACGGACGACGGATACTTCGCTTTGACGGCGGATAATTTCGGTGTTAAGAAGACATTGGAGCATGACCCGAGTACGATGGTTACGCACACGATAGAGACAGACGGCGTTTCCAAGTATGATGTTCTTAATGAGCTCAAGGATTTGTCCACAAATCTTGACAAGATGAAGTTTAGAGGCTGTAGTGCAGAGAGCTTCCTGATCTGTATCTTGGGAGACGCAGCATTGAATGCGTCAAGTGCAATTAACTTTCAAGAGCTTTACATGAGCATTGATGAGTCAATAGAGAACAGTCGGTTTTCCATCAGCGGCGTTGATACGGATGAAGAGGCGGCGAATATGGTAAAATATCAGAATGCCTTTAATCTGGCGAGTAAAATGATATCCGTGCTGAATGAGTGTTACGAGAGATTGATATTAGAAACGGGGGTATAATATAATATGGCAATGCGTATAACAACGAAGATGATGCAGAATACATCACTCCGCAATCTGAATACCAACAAGTCACGACAGGAGAAGCTGGTGAATCAGATGACGACCGGCAAGAAGATTTCCAGACCGTCGGACGACCCGATTATTGCAATCCGTTCGTTGAAGCTGAATTCTACCTTGGATAAGATAGACCAGTATTATGAGAAGAATTCCAAGGATGCGGAGAACTGGATTGATCTGACGGCATCAGCAATCAGTACGGTGAGTACAATGCTGTCGGATGATGTCCGCAAATGTATCAATCAGGCGGTAAGCAATTACCAGAAGCAGGAGGACAGACAGGCGACTCTGGCGAAGGTTACGAATACAATCAAGGAATTCTATGCGACGGGAAACGCGGAGAGCGGCGGCAGAAGCATTTTTACCGGCTACCGTACAGACCTTCCGCTGACCTTTATGGAAGATAAGATAGAGAACTATTTTATCACGGAGCAGGTGACCAACAGCAGCATCTCCAAGATGACCTTTGTGAATACCGGTGATTTGAAATGGATTAATGAGGGCAATTTCAACAATAAAGATGCAACAAGCGGAGAGTATACACAGCAGACAACAGAGTATGATATAGCAACACATGATATATACCGTATCCGGCTTGCCTATGATGACACAGAGGTTGCGACGTTTAAGCTGGATGAAAACGGACAGAAGATTCCGCAGCAGAATGCGAATCCGGTATTTGAATTGGATGCGGACGGGAATCCGACAACGACTCCTGTTTACGAGACGGATGCGGACGGAAATATTGTCTATGTATTGGATGCGGCTGGGAATCCGACAACAACTCCTCGTCAGCTTTATGATAAGTATGAGTATGAGCCAAATGTGACATTGAAATTTACGGATAGAGCGGGGCTTCCCGTGACCTACAGCATCAATCGTGAGTATGATGATACATCAGGCGCACAGACATCAAAGGACATTATTCCCTTTGACGACGCGACCAACGAAGCGTATCAGTATGCGGTAGACCATCCCGATGCAATGGTATATATTGCGTCCACGGGCGAGCTGCTGTTAGGCGCGGATGTAAAGGAGGAGCTTTCCGTTCAGGCTTCCTCAACAGAGTTCCGTATCAGCTATGAGAAGAGCAATTGGGCGGAGGGAGACCTTGATCCCATCCATTATTTTTATGTGGAACGGACACAGCCCGGAACCGGAAGAACCTTAAAGTATAATGAGAACTATCTGCAAAAAATGGATGCAGAGGGGAAGCTTGTAGATAATACGCTGACGCCGGACGACAGGCAGATTATTGAGTATGATATCGGCAATCATCAGACAATCCGCGTGAATACGACTCCGGATGAGCTGTTTGATCACGGCTTGGGCCGGGATGCGAAGGAATTGGTACAGATGATTGAGGAGTATGCGACCTTGGATGAGAACTCCATTGCCGTTAAGAAACTGATTGATTCCGGAAAGTATCAGGGTGATGACCTCAAAAAGCTGGAGGAGCAGTATAAAGCATTGGAAAAGGCTAAGACTATGATAGGTGATAAGATTACCACACGTCATGGTGAGATGCTTACAGAGTGCGATAAATACATGAAGAAGACGACGCTTGCGGAGACGAACTGTGCAGCGAGAGGCAGCCGTCTGGAGCTGATTCAGAACCGTCTGAATGTGCAGCAGACCAGCTTTGGTGAACTGGTAAGTGCGAATGAGGATGTGGATTACGCAGATCTCACAATTCAGCTTAAGAGTGTGGAGATGACATATCAGGCAGCGCTTTCCTCTATCAGCTATGTACTGCAGACAACGCTTTTGGACTTTATCCGATAGAAGACGTAAAGAGATTTTATGGAATACCGGAAGCTGTTGTCTGAGAAAATCAAAAGCTTCATGCTCCGGTGGTTATATGGAGTAAGGTTGTGCACAGGGATGTGCGGAGAAATGAGGATAATATGGTAGAGATTGAGACAAGAGCATTTGGGAAGATTGCGATTGAAGAGGAGAAGATTATCCACTTTGAACGCGGTATTTTAGGATTTCCCGACTTAAAGGATTTTACGCTGATTTATAACATCGAGAAGGGGAGCGAATCAAGCATCAAGTGGCTCCAGTCCCTGCAGGAGCCGGGGTTTGCGATGCCGGTGATGAATCCGGAGTTGGCGATGCCGGGGTACACCCCGCAGTTTGATCGTGAGCTCCTGACGCCTCTGGGAGATAACCTTGACAGTGAGAACATCCTGATGTTTGTCACCGTTACGGTTCCAAGCGATGTTACCAAGACAACTGTGAACCTGAAGGCGCCGATTATTGTCAGTGTGGACAATCGTAAGGCCGTGCAGTTAATCTGTGAAGATGAACGATACAATGTAAAGCACGCGATTTACGATGATTTGATGGCACACAAGACAGTAGAGGCATAAGACGATAAAAGAAGGCAGGTGAGTATATGCTGGCGCTATCAAGGAAGAAGGGCGAGGCTCTGATAGTTAATAACGATGTGGAAATAACCGTGCTTGAGGTCAAGGGAGAGCAGGTCAAGCTTGGAATTAACGCTCCCAAGGATGTTTCGATATATCGTAAAGAGGTATATGATCAGATACAGGAAGCCAATAAGGAAGCTTCCAATGTAGCAGGCGTAGAAGAGCTTGCAAATTTGTTGAAGTAAAATAAATCCGTCTGTAATAAAATGTTTTTTATTACAGACGGATTTTTACGTTACTGCGAAAGCTTCGCCTGACATTCTTCGTACTTTTTCACAAAGACGTCCGCGAGCTCCTTCTCGCCGAATTTGTGATACAGCTCGATAATATGCCGGTAGCAATATAGCAGCTCATCTCCGAACATGTCCGTATCCGGCATCATCGTCGCCTTCACATATTTGACAAGTGCCTTTAGTGGTTCCTTGTTGTCCATCAATACATTGGCATGGTAGAAAACATACCGTGCGGAATTGCATTGCGGCTCATATCGCTCCATAAGAGCGAGCGCGTCCTTCTCGCGGTCTGCCATCACATATGCCCTGGCAAGCCCTTCTATCAGGCTGTGGACATACAGAAGCGAGCAGTCAATACCACAGGCAAGTCCCTGTTCGTAGAAGTGGATGGCTTCCTCGCAATGGCCGAGGACAAGCTCCGACTGACCGATCTGGAAGCACAGATAAGCGCTTTCCCCTTCCGCCGCGAGCTCACGGTGCAGCAGGCGCAGATTCCGCTCCTGTTTAATGCGCATTTGGTCAGGGGAGAGTGCGTATCCATGGTGAATAACATCTATGGGAAGCAGGAAGCCTGACTCCACATTTGAAATAGTAACGGGAGCCTTCCGCACAAGCTGTTCGTGAACCGGTTTCTCATACCGGAACTGCGTCCTGTCATAAAAACGGGGCACAAGGTCTTTCGTATAGCCGGTAAGCCCGTCAGGACGGTTCACAATGCTGCGAATCTGCAGGACACCGGTCAGGTTCGAATGTGTATGCATCAGTTGAAGAAGTCTGTCAGGTTCACAGGCTTCCATATATTCATCGCAGTCAAGCGACAGGATATGCTTATGGGATGCATAGGCCGCGCAGAAATTCCGTGCTGCGCTGAAGCTGTCTGTCCACGGGTAATCAATCACGCGGTCGGCGTATCGCGCCGCAACCGCTTTGGTAGCATCGGTGGAGCCGGTATCGGCCACGACGATTTCGAAGCCATACGGCCGTATCCGCCGGAGGCAGTTCTCAATATGAGCTTCTTCGTTTTTTGCTATGATGCAAACGGAAACGGGGATTTTTGACATGTGTTTTTCTCCTTATATATGTTGGGGTAACCGGTCGTCGGCAAATCTGTTGATATGACAAAAGCCGTCCCGAAAGACGGCTTTTGCCTGAATTGCTTTTGTATTGTTGTGTGATACGTTCAGTCAGGCACTCATTAGCCTAAGAGGCTGAGAACACCCTGGTTAGACTGATTAGCCTGTGCAAGCAT
>CAMWYL010000055.1 GCA_947178465.1 uncultured Lachnospiraceae bacterium
ACACAAGGCTATTCGTCGGCAGCGTAAGAGGTGGATAAGAGACAGTACGATTATCTTCTTCCTTTTATGCCAGAGTAACGTAATCGAGACCATGACAACATCCGGTATGAAGGACTAAAAACTGAAAAGAAATTCTAAGGCAATAGAGAACATTGCCTAAGAATTTCTAAGTTTCAGTTAAAAGAATGCCTGCGGCATTCTTTGCTGAATGGTCAAGGTGTAGAAAAGCATTGAAGGGCATTCTTTGTTGACCGGTCAAGATGCAGAAGAGCATTGAAGGGCATTCTTCGTTGACCGGTTAAGGTGTAGAAGGGCATTTTTTATCAGACAACGGATGGGATAGAAGATAATAAAGGAAAGGGTGTGGGAAATATGAGGAATAGGAGAAAAGGAAAATGGGGAAAGCGAATCGCGGCGCTGCTTTGCTCGACGCTGGTATTGGGTGTCAGTGTCGGGGAGACGGCACGGGCATCCTCGCTTCCCTATGACACCTATAATTATGATTATAGAGAGGATGCGGTATTTACGCCGTCCGCGTATGTGCCGGATACGAGTATCTCGGGTGTAGGTTTGGGCATTGGCGCGTTTTCGTCGCCGCAGGATATGTGCGTGGCGCCGGATGGAAAGGTCTATGTGGCAGACACCGGAAATAATCGGATTGTAATCCTCGACAGCGATATGAAAACGGTAGTGCGAATTATCGACGAGTTTGCGCGGGACGGACAGACAGATACCTTTAATACGCCTTATGGGGTTGCGGTTTCCGGGAAAAACGAGCTTTATGTCGCGGACTCCGAGAATAAGAGAATTGTGGTATTGGATGAGAACGGCGGTTTTATCAAGATTGTTGACAATCCGACCTCGGAGATTTTGGAGGACGGATATGTATTTACACCGCTGAAGGTCAGCGTGGACTACGCGGACCGTATCTACTGCATCGGACGGAATATGTTCGAGGGTATTATGGTATTCGATGAGAAAGGGGATTTTACAGGCTTCTTCGGAACGATTGAAGTACAGATTACTCTTTGGGAGAAGTTCTGGCGGAAGCTGGCAACAAAGGAAGAGCGTTCGAGACAGCAGCTCTTTATCCCGACGGAATTTACGGGGATTGACGTGGATGGTGCGGGCTTTGTGTATGCTTCCAATATCGACCCGGAGGGAATGCAGGCGGTCAGACGTCTCAATCCCAAAGGAGAGGATGTTATCAAGAAGGGTGTCAGCGGAAATCTTGGTGGCGATGTGTCGATTTCCATGTCAGGAATTTACAGTGGTCCGTCAACGATTGTGGATGTTGTTTACAGGGGAAGCGGTATTTATTCCATTCTCGACAGTAAGCGGGGAAGAGTTTTTACCTACGACAGGGAGGGCAATCTGCTTTACATCTTCGGCGGGCTTGGCTCTCAGGCGGGAACCTTCACAACACCCGTAGCGATTGAGTCAAGCGGAGAACGCATGATGGTGTTGGACTCCTATCGGGGCGAGATTATTACTTTTATTGAGACCCGCTATGGTAATCTGATTAACGAGGCGGTGGCGCTGCGTTATGACGGCGACGAGACTTTGGCGGTGGCGAAGTGGCAGGAGGTTTTGAAGCTGGATGAGAACAACGAGCTTGCCAATACCGGTATCGGAAAGGCTTATTTGACTGCAGGAGACAATAAGAGCGCGATGAAGTATTTGAAGCTGGGAATGAACAGAGAGTATTATTCCATCGCTTTTAAACGATACCGTAATGAGATTTTAAAGGACAATATGAATTTCCTTTTGACGGGAATTGTTGTTATATGTATCGGAATTTATGTGTTTGGTAAGGTGCGTGACAAGAGAAAGGGAAAAACGAAGGAAGGAGGGATTTTGTAAATGAAAAAATATTTTTCCAAGGATAAGTGGCAGTTTATGTTTTACACGATGACACATCCTGCGGACGGCTTTTACGAAATCCGACACCGTGAGCAGGGAAGCGTTCCGCTTGCGGTTGCAATGGTAATCCTGTTTTCCATTTGCTTTTCCATGAACAGGATGCTGGCCAGCTTCGTGGTAAATGATGTGGATCCCAGAACGGTAGACAGCTTAAGGGAACTGAGTGCGGTATTGCTGCTGTATCTGCTGTTCTGTGTGGGAAACTGGTCGATTACCTGTCTGATGGAGGGTGAGGGAAGACTGAAGGATATCGCGATTGCGGTAGGCTACTCCCTGGTGCCGATGATTGTAACGATGGTTCCGGCAACGATTTTGAGTCAGGGCATCGCGGACAATGAGGAGGCATTCTATACGATGCTGATTGTTGTCGGCATCGGGTATTCCGTCATTATCGCACTGATTGGTATTATGCAGGTACACAATTATACGCTCGGGAAGACCATTGTGGTGCTGTTTCTGACGTTTATTGCAATGTTCATTATTATTTTCGTATGCCTCCTGTTGGCGGATCTGGTTAATCAGATTTACAATTTCTTTTACAGTCTGTATACGGAAATCATATTCCGTAACTAGAAGGGAGGAAAGCAGACGATGAAACGGAAAACAAAAATAATCATTGCAGTGCTTTCCATTGCGCTTGTGGCAGGAGTGGCGTGGCTTGTAAATTATCTGGTACGCTATCAGTTTTATGATGATTACAAGGACTATACAAAGGATTACGCGTTTGAGTATGAGGAGAATGCGCCCGCCTTTACGCCGGTTGCGGAGAGCAAAAGCGATGTAGAGGGCATGGTGCTTGTCTGTGAAAATGCAAATCTGAAGCTGTATACGAATACAGAGACCGCGGAGGTAGCGGTGTATGACAAGCGAAACGGCGAGACGATATATTCCAATCCGCAGGATGCGGACGAGGACGCGGTTGCAAATCAGGTACATAAGAATTATCTGAGGTCACAGCTTGTAGTGGATTACTTTAACTCAGGAAGAACTTCCTCCACCTACGACTCTTATTCGATGGGCGTTGCCAACGGACAGGTAGAGGCGCAGGCGATGGAGAACGGTATCCGCTATGTCTATGAGATTGGCGATACGAGCAGCCCCACCGGAATTGTCCCGGTATATATTACGCGGGAGCGGTTAGAGCAGTTTATGTCAAAGCTGGATGAGCGTGATGCGAGAAAGGCGATAAGCAACTACACGGAGAGCTCAATCGGAGACGGCTGGATGGAGCTGATGGAATCTGCGCAGAAGGGTGCGGGAACACTGCGAAGACTGACCGGATACTTTGAGGAGGCGGGCTACACGCAAGAGGACTACGAGCAGGATATGATGGAGTCCGGTGTGGAAGGCGCGATGAATGTTTCCTTTAAGCTTGCGCTTGAGTATCGCTTGGAGGAAGACAGTCTCGTGGTAACGCTTCCGACGGCTTCGATTGAGGAGCGTGGCGGCGGATATATCTATCGTGTACAGATGCTGCGTTATATGGGCGCGGGCGGTACACAGGAGGATGGCTACATGCTGGTTCCCAACGGCTCCGGTTCGCTGATTTACTTCAATAACGGCAAGACCTCCACGGAGGAGTACAGCCAGTTCATTTACGGGATTGACGCTCTTTCCATGGCATACACGGTCATTGATATCGGTGAGGATATCCGGATGCCTCTGTTTGGCATCAGCAGACCGGACAGCGGCATTCTCGTGACGATTGAGGACGGACAGTCGCTTGCGTCTGTCACGGCGGCAGTTGCGGGCAGGGTAAACGAATATAATTTTGCGTATCCGACATTTTCCTTAAGAGGAACCGACAGGCTTTCCATGTTTGGCGCAACCGGAAATGAGGCGGAGCTGCCGATTCTGGAAACAAATTATTACAAGGCGGACTGTACGGTACGTTACACGTTCCTGACAAAGGAGAACGCGTCCTACGCGGGAATGGCAAATTATTACCGCAACCGTCTGATTGAGGAAGGAAAGCTTGCCCTGAACGGTGCACAGGGAGACATTCCGTTCTATTATGACATTATCGGCGGCGTGAAGCTGACAAATTATTTCCTGGGTGCGCAGTATCTGAGTGTAGAGCCGATGACCACCTTTGAGGAGGCGGGAAAGATCAGCGATGATCTGCTGGAAAGCGGTATTCACAATCAGGTGATGAACCTCCAGGGCTGGAGCAACGGCGGCTATTATCATGATGTGCCGGATAAGCTTAAGGTCATTGGAAAGCTTGGCGGGAAAAAGGGTCTTCAGGAATTGAATAACACAGTGACTGCAAACGGCGGTAAGCTTTATGTGGATAATGCGCTGCAGAAGGTAACCTATATTTCCAAGCGGTATAAGTACAATTACGAAAGCTCCCGCTATTACGGCGGCGGCTATATCGCCAGCTTTGGGCAGCTCAGTCCGATCAGCCTGCGGCAGACTTCTTCCATGGGATACAGAGAGACGTTGTACGATTTGATGTCTCCGAAATTCCTGGTGCGCTATGTGGATGATTTCGTGGATGAGATGAATAAGATTGACAATGTGGGCATTTCCCTGCGTGACATGGGCGACAGCCTGTACTCTGATAAGAAGCGGACGGAGGTTATTGACCGGAACCAGGCGATGTATATTCTGGAAGCGCAGCTTGCAAAGATTGACGGACTTGGCAGAAATATGATGGTAAGCGGCGGAAATGATTATACCTTTGCGTATGCGGAGGACATTATCAACGCACCCATCAGCCATAATGACTATTTCATCTGTGATGAAGAGGTTCCGTTCTATGAGATGGTGATTCACGGCTGTATCAATTACACCGGAAAGCCGATTAATCTGAGTGACGTATATGACCGGACGGACATTGTCCTGCAATTGATTGAGAACGGCGCGTCCCCCCATTTCACCTTTACATGGGAGGAGTCCAATAAGATGAAGTACTCGGGACTGAACCGCTATTATGCGACAACCTATGCAAATTGGCGCGACGATGCGGTTACCATCTACGGTGAGGTAAATGCCGCGTTGAAATATGTAAACGGTGCGACCATCACGGATCACCGGATTTGTGACGGCGGTGTCAGGAAAATTACTTACAGCAACGGCGTGACCTGCTATATCAACACCTCAAGTACGGATGTGAAGGTGGACGGAAAGGTCATTCCGGCAAGAAGTTATGAAATGGAGGGAATATAATATGAAAAAGAAAAAAATGTCCCTCATGGCAAAGAGGAGTATCACAGGGTATATATTTATTATGCCATGGCTGGTAGGCTTTATCGTGTTTTATTTAAGAAGCCTGATTATGACCGCGAATTTTTCCCTCTCGGAAATCTCGGTGGCGGTCGGCGGCGGTTACAACACGAAGTTTGTCGGCTTGCAGAATTACCTCTTTGCGTTCCGCGCACACGGGAGCTTTAAGCAGGTATTGACAACCTCCGTTGGAAATATGTTGATTGACGTGCCGTTGATTACCTTTTTCAGTCTGTTGATGGCGATGCTGCTGAACAAGAAGTTCAAGGGAAGGACATTGGTAAGGGCAATCTTCTTCCTGCCCGTTATTATGAACTCCGGAGCGATTACCGCGGCAATTGAGATGAGCCGTCAGATGCTGGCCGGAGGTCTGAGCGCGAGCAGCGCGGAGATAGCGAGCGCGTCAAGCGGTGTCGGCATGGCATATTATGTACAGATGTTCGGAAACCTCGGTATTCCGAGGAATATTTTGGAATATATCGTGGCGGCCGTGGAACGAATCAATGATATTATCAGTGCGTCCGGCGTGCAGATCATCATCTTTATCGCGGCGCTGCAGTCCATCCCGGGTTCGATGTATGAGGTTGCCAAGATTGAAGGCGCAACCGCGTATGAGACCTTCTGGAAGGTGACGTTCCCGATGGTAATGCCGCACATTATCACCAATGTCGTGTATACGGTGGTTGATAATTTTGCCGAATCGGAAATCGTAGAGATGGCGTATGACACGGCCTTTAACGATATCAATTACGGGCTGAGCTCGGCGATGAGCTTGGTGAGTACCGCGATTGTATGTGCGATTTTAGTATTGGTATGCGGGTTCATCCAGAAACGGACCTTCTATTATAACTAGGAAAGGAGAACAGACAGTGAAAAAAGTATTGTTATCGGAAAATGACAGAAAGAAAATAATGTCCGCAATAAAGAATTTCCTGCTTTCTCTTTTCAGGTTTATTGTTATTGTCGGGATTTCGTATGTAATTTTGAGTCCGATCATCGGTATTGTCTCAAGTTCTTTCTTTTCGAATGCGGACGTGTATAATCCGATGGTATACCTGCTTCCGCAGGCGCCGACAATGGAGCGTTACAGACTGGCGATGACACGTCTGGATTATTGGCGGACACTGGGAAAGACGATGCTCTATTCCTTATCGCTGATGGCGGTGCAGGTGGTTATCTGCTCCATGGTTGGGTACGGATTTGCAAGGTACAGCTTTCCGCTTAAGAAGCTGCTGTTTGGTTGTGTGGTTGTAATGATTGTCATTCCGACGCATACCATCATGCTTCCGATTTATGTGACCTTTGCAAAGTTTGATCCGCTGGGGCTTTGTACGCTGTTTACCGGTTCCTCGAAGAACCTGCTGTCGTCACCGGTGCCGATGTATATTATGACGGCGCTGGGCTGCGGACTTCGCTCCGGATTGTATATTTATATCTTTAACCAGTTTTTCAGAGGGCTTCCGAAAGAGATTGAGGAAGCGGCATTTGTGGACGGCGCCAGTACATGGTACACATATTTCCGTATCATGCTGGTGAACGCAATCCCTTCGGTTATCACTGTGGCCATATTTTCTATGGTTTGGCAGTATAACGATACATTTTATTCCAAGCTGTTTCTGATTGATCAGAAAATCGTTATCAGCAAAAGGATTGCCTCTTTGCAGGCGACGATTTCCAACCTTGATAAGGTTCTTGACCCGACGATATCGCAGCTCTATGTGTATGCAGGTATCGTGCTGGTCATTCTGCCGATATTGATTGTCTATGTGGCATTGCAGAAATACTTTATCGAAGGTGTTGAACGAAGCGGTATTGTTGGATAGCACCGGAAGCAAGACTTCCAAAAGAAAAGGAGGATGAGAAAGTTGAAGGCAAAAAAAATGACAGCGCTTTTGCTGTCTGTGGCAATGGGAGTTTCTCTCTGCGCATGCGGAGGAAATGATGCCCAAAACACAAGCACCGGCACACCGGAGTCGCAGCAGGCTGCGGAGGCGGGCACGGAGCAGGCGCAGACGGAAGCGAATGAGGAAAAGGCGCCGGAGGCGCAGGCAGCACCGGGAGAGGTCAGCATCGACTTCGAGGACGGCCTGTTCGGATTTATCGGAAATGATAAGACCGCAAGCGGCGCGGCGGATGATTCCGTGTTCTCGATAGAGGATTACAACGGATCAAAGGCATTGAAGGTAACGGCACAGGGCAAGCAGCCGTTTGTCGGAATTCAGGCGGATGCTCTCTTGGGAGATAATGCTTCCAAGCTCAAGACCGTTGAGTTGACAATCGGAACGGAGAACCCTGACGGGCAGTTCTTTGCCTGCTCCGGTAATATTTACGGCTTTGTAGGCGAGGAGAATACCAAGACAAACGAGGCATGGTCGGTTTATCTGGAGAACGGTAATCCGAAGACGGTAAGCTATACCGTTCCGAATAACCAGTCTTTTGGTGCGGGAAACTTTATTGTCGTTTCTCTGGAGACAGATAACGGCAAGGATAAGGGCGCCGCACAGGCGAACATGTACATTGACAACATTGTCTTTAAGGATGCGGACGGAAATGTGCTTTCGGCAGATACCTCTGCGGAGTACGTAGCTGCGAGCACCGGTGCGGACAGGGCCAATCTGTATGTAGTAACGAAGGCGGTGAACTTTGAAGGCTTTGCATGCAAGGGCGACGGCTGGGCACAAAACGGCTTTGACATGCCGCAGGAAATCCTTGATGCGTTAGTGCCGGGTTCTGTAGTGGAGATTTCCTATACGAGCGATAACGGCGATATGTGGCTTGTAATGCCGGATGCGGCGGCAGGCTGGATGAGAGTCGGAAACGGCGATGGCGATGTATTCGCGTATCGCAACAATGCGGGAAATATTGCACAGATTACTTATGAGCAGCTTGCATCCGTTTGTGGCGATGATGTTTCGACATGGGGCGCGAGAATGCAGTGCGAGGCAAGCGGTGCATGGGAGGTAAGCTCCGTGAAGGTCGGTATGAAGAGCAATCCGATTGCGGCAGTAGGCGCAGTGAACTTTGAAGGCTTTGTGTGCAGCGGAGACGGCTGGGCACAGAACGGCTTTGATATGCCGCAGGAAATCCTTGATGCGTTAGTGCCGGGTTCTGTAGTGGAGATTTCCTATACGAGCGATAACGGCGATATGTGGCTTGTAATGCCGGATGCGGCGGCAGGCTGGATGAGAGTCGGAAACGGCGATGGCGATGTATTCGCGTATCGCAACAATGCGGGAAATATTGCACAGATTACTTATGAGCAGCTTGCATCCGTTTGTGGCGATGATGTTTCGACATGGGGCGCGAGAATGCAGTGCGAGGCAAGCGGTGCATGGGAGGTTTACGGCGTAAAGGTTGGAAAAGTACAGGAGATGAAGGTGCTGAGCCAACCCACAGTGTTTGAAGGCTTTGTGTGCAGCGGAGACGGCTGGGCGCAGAACGGTTTTGATATGCCGCAGGAAATCCTTGACGCACTCGTACCGGGCGCAGTCGTACAGGTTTCTTACAAGAGTGATAACGGCGATATGTGGCTTGTAATACCGGATGCGGTGGCAGGCTGGATGAGAGTCGGAAACGGCGACGGTGATGTATTTGCGTCCTGCACCGGAAGTGTCTGCCAGCTCACTTATGAGCAGCTTGCATCCATCTGTGGCGATGATGTTTCGACATGGGGCGCAAGAATGCAGTGCGAAGCAAGCGGTGCATGGGAGGTTTACAGTGTTGTTGTAGGAATTCCTGCAGAATAGGAAAGATAGGAGGATATAATTCAATGAAAAAATCATCAAAGAAGCTTTTGGCATTGGGACTGAGTGCGGCAATGGTTCTGGGATTGACCGCATGCGGCGGCAGCTCTGACACACCTGCGAATAATGCAACGGACAGTGCCGCAAATACAAATAATACGAGTGCGGCGAATAATAACACCGGCAGCGAAGAGTTTACACGACCGGCGGAAAAGAGAGTCATCACAATCGGTACATGGTTTGATCATTATTATACATCAGACCATACCAGCATTGAGGACAATCCGAATGTAACGGATGTGGAGGCTGCGCAGATGCAGCTTGACAATATGCGCGCCATTGAGGAAAAGTACAATGTTGAGCTGCGCTTTGTCAACCTGACTTGGGATGGTACGATTGAGTCCATCAATACTTCGATTATGGCAGGACAGCCGGACTGCGATATTTATGAGGTAGACGTTCAGTTTGGCGTACCTGCGGCATTTAACGGCTATGCGGCGGCACTGGAGGATATTGTTCCCGCGAATGCGGATGTTCTGACAACACAGCAGATTTTAAAGCCGCTGGATATTGGCACGGAGAAGACATATTTATTTAAGGCAGTGACATTGGGTGATCAGCTTGGCGGGTATCCTCTGGGCTTTAACATGGATATGATTAATGAGGCAGGTCTCGAGAATCCGCAGGATTTGTGGGACAGAGGCGAGTGGACTTGGGATAAGTTCGAGGAATACTGCGTTGCATTGACAAAGGATACGGACGGAGACGGCGTAACGGATGTCTATGGCTACGGTGGATGGTGGACCACTATGCTCGCAAACCTGCTGATGTCCAACGGCGCGACAATCGCGGCCGGTGCGAATGAGACCTTGAGCAGCGCGGAGACCGGTGAGGTGCTGAACTTCATCAATACCCTTTATAATGTTGACAAGTGTGCAAGACCTTGGGATGCGGACGATTGGGACAGCAACAATTCCTGCTATAAGACAGGCGAGATCTGCTTCTTCATCGCTCCGGCATGGACGATTACACCGGATGAGCTGAACTTTGAGTTTGGCGTAGTGCCTTGGCCGGTAGGACCGAGCGGAGACAAGAAGACAAATAACGGTATGGCGCTGGCAGGCAATGCGTATATGATTGCGAACGGTGTTGAGGATCCCGGATTTGTATATCAGGTATTCGAGGATTGGCATAACTGGTTTGCGGGCGACACAGAGCTTCGTGATGATGTAGAGTGGTTTGAGAACCAGATGGTATCTCAGAGAAACTTCAATTATCTGCTTGAAATCGGACAGAGAGAGCAGTTTGACCTCTGGCAGACCATTTCCGTTGAGAACTTCAACGTAATCGGCATGCTTGCCGGTGAAGTGACTCCTGCACAGCTTCAGGAGCAGGCAAAGCAGGAATTCCAGACCGGATTGGATGCGTTCTTTAAGTAAATATCAGGATTGCAGTATCAAAAAGGAGCCTTCGAGTAAACTCGAGGGCTCTTTTGACGTTGTGTCCCCGCCGGTAATTGATTTTTACCATAAAAAATGTATAATAAAGATATGTTTAGATACAGCGAGTATAAAAGCGGAGGGTTCCATGAGTGAGATGAAGTACAATACAGAAGATGGCGCTGCAATGGTTGATCATACAATAAAAGTTATCGAGCAGATTGCGGAGGGAATGCCGGGAGGTTTCTTTATTTATCATGCGGATGGTGATGAGGAACTGATCTATATCAACAGTGCAATACTGCGGATTTTTGGATGCGACACGGAGGAGGAGTTTCGTGAGCTGACAGGCTTTACCTTTCGGGGAATGGTCTGTCCGGAGGATGTGGAGACTGTCGAGGCAAGCATCAGGGAGCAGATTGCAAATAATACCTATGAGTTGGATTATGTGGAGTATCGCATTGTCCAGCGGGACGGTTCTGTCCGCTGGGTTGAAGATCATGGACATTTCGTGCATTCAAAGCAGTATGGCGACATTTTTTATGTGTTTATCGATGATGCGACAGAGCGGATGAAAAAGCGCATCATGGAGCTGGAAGAGGTCAATGAGGAGCTGCGCAAGGCATATGAGAGAGAGGTTCAATATAAGAAGGCAATTCTGCAGGATACGCTTTATTTTCTGGAGGTCAATCTGACCAAGGATACTTTTACCTGTGCTCCTGCACAGACAGTAGACGAGCAGCCGGATGAGCTGTTGAAGGTGATGGGAATACCGGCCTACGGAAGCTATTCCGGGTATATTTCCCGCTGCGAGAAAAATATGATTTCCGGGGAGGTGGGGGCGTTTGGCCGGTTCTGTAACGCAAAGAGGCTGATTCAGTGCTACGAAAAGGGAGAGCCGGAACAGTCGTATGACACCTGGATGATTGATTCGCTGGGCCGGAAGCGGCTGTGTCATTACATATTTCTGCTTGGCAGCGCGGGACATACAAAGGATGTGGTGGCGCTGGCAATCGTAAAGGATATCACGGAACAGTCGGAGCGTCAGACGCTGCTGCAGTCCGCACTGCGTCAGGCGCAGACTGCAGGGATTGCGAGAAATACGTTTCTTTTTCATATGTCGCATGACATCCGGACGCCGTTAAATGCCATTATCGGATATGCGGAGCTTACAAAGGGGCGTGTGGATGATTCGGAGAAAATTGTTGAATATATGGATAAAATCCGCATGTCAGGGGAACAGCTTCTGGCAATCGTCAACGAGTCTCTGGAGATTACCCGGATGGAATCCGGAAGGGCAAAGCTCGTTGAGGGCCCGTGCCGATTGGAAGATCTGCTTGAGGACATTGAAAAGGAAATGCAGCCGCAAATGAATGTCAAAGCAGTACGGTTTACAATCGATAAATCGGCAATCATGCATTTTGCGGTGGTCGCGGACTATATCCGTATTAAGGAAATCCTGAACCAGCTGCTCGACAATGCAGTGAAATACACGTCCCCGAACGGAAAAGTCAGCCTTTCGGTCGTCGAAACGGATATGAAACACAAGGATTACGGGAAGTATGAGTTTATTGTCGAGGATAACGGAAACGGCATCTCAGAGGACTTCATGGCAGATTTGTTCAATCCCTTTAAGCGGGAGCAGAATACGACAAAGAGCGGTGTTTTCGGCACAGGTCTGGGGCTTGCAGTGGTAAAAAACCTTGTCGATATGATGGAGGGAAGCATCTCTGTGGAAAGTAAGGTCGGGCAGGGAAGCAAATTCACGGTGAGTTTGCTGCTGAAGCTTCAGGAGCAAGAGGATTTGGACGAACAGGAGAGCCCGATAGAGCTTGCGGATGAGGATGCCTTGAAGGGAAAGCGGATATTGCTTGTGGAGGATAATGAGATTAACAGTGAAATCGCGGAGGAGCTGCTATGCTCCCGCGGATACGTTGTGGAGACTGCAAATGACGGCAGTGTGGCGGTGGAAAGGATGCGAAATGTACTGCCGGGATATTATTCGCTGATTCTGATGGATATTCAGATGCCGATTATGAACGGCTATGAAG
>CAMWYL010000056.1 GCA_947178465.1 uncultured Lachnospiraceae bacterium
ATCATCTGTTCCTCCGAATCAAAATCCGACTCATAATAGACCGCATTCGGGTCCTTCTCAAAATGATTGAAGGTGCCGCCCACAAAGATTGACAGCGAATTATCAAATATACTTGTAAAAATCGCGGCGGCGACAGACAGTATCGCAAACGGCAGACTGAACCACGTCAGCCGGTTCCACGGACGCACTGCCCTGCTGCGTGCCTTTTTATAAGCCTTCTTTTTCGCTTTTATTTCTTTCAATTCTTTCTCTTCCATCCTTACCCCCATTTTATCGTTCACGCTTACAGCCGGCTGCGCGTTTTGCTCTTTTTTCCACCTATATCCAGTTTTTGCTCTTATCCTTTTTCAGCTTATACTCGGGTCTTAGCCGCCGCGTCCTGTAGAGAACCGCCGCGTCGCTCAGCCCGCCTGCCCGTGCCTCTATCCAGTTTTCCTTTGCCAGCTCCACCCGAAAGCGGAATACATGCGTCCCCTTTTGGGTTGCAACCCGCTTCCCGTTGCAGTAGAGCGACACCTCATTCCGGTTCGAGTATACCGTCACGGTCGTTGTCCGCTCCGCGCGATACCGATAGCGCTTACCGCACAAATGCACGAAAGGCTCCGTGCTCCACCATGCCTTATAGATGTAAAAGCTGTCCTTCTTAATCCTGCGGTCAAAGGTCACCAGCCCCTTGTGATTCATTCCCGGCTCGCCGCCCTGGTCTCTGGCGTCAGCCGCAAAATCAAACATATTCCACACATAGGTCGCCCACAAAAACGGATGCCTGTCAAAGCATTCCAGCATATACTCATGGTACTTTGCCTGATATTCCTCGGAATGATCGCCGCGGCGCGGCCTCGCGCTGTGAAGGTTCGGCATTCCCTCCGCGCCATACTCCGAATAGCCCAACGGACGCTTGGGATATTTCCGATGATAGAATTCCATAAACCGATCATTCAAAAACAGCCCCGGGACATACCAGCCCAGATACAGATTCCACGCCACAAGGTCGGAAATCCTTGTAACAGGATGAAACGGGCTGCACATCGCATAACAGGCCAGCGTCGTCGGTCGCGACGGATCCATTTTTTTCACCAATTTCTGCAGCTTACGGTGATTATCCAGCATATCCGCCCTGTTTTCCCGCGAAATCGTAATCTCATTTGACAGTCCCCACGTCACAATGCAGGGATGGTTGAAATTCTGCACGATAAGCTCCCGCATCTGTAAAAAGGTGTTCTCCCTGCCCTCCGGCATATGCTCCGAGATGTAGGGGATTTCCGCCCATACCACCATCCCATATCGGTCGCACAGATCATAAAAATGCTGACTGTGCTGATAGTGCGCAAGTCGAATCGTGTTCGCCCCCACCTCGCGAATCAGCTCCATATCCGCGTCCATCTGTGCCTCCGATACTGCGTTTCCAATCCCCTTAAAATCCTGATGCCTGGCAACTCCGCGCAGCGGATAGGACGCACCGTTCAGGAAAAATCCCTTATCGGGATCAACAAAAAAGGTACGGATACCATAGGAGATGCTGATTTCATCCACCACCGTCTCCCCGCGCATAAGCTGTGCATCCAACCGATACAAATAAGGATCCTTCACCCCGTTCCACAAATGCGCATCGGGTATCTCCATCACGGTATTACAGCCCTTGGCGCTTCCGACTGCCGTCCCCTGCGCATCTCGAAGCGTATATACCGCCTCTATCCCCTCGGTCTTCAAGTCCTTTCGATTCGTATATGCCCTGATATGGAGACGTCCTGTCGTTCCCTGCACCTCTGTCGTAACCCGCAGCCCGTTCCCGCCATAATGTTCCAAATCAAAATGCACCTCCGGCACAATCAGAAGCTCCACATCCCGATAAATGCCTCCATAGAAAGTAAAATCCGCAACCTGCGGGTAAACCCGCCTGTTTTTACTATTATCTGCTTCTACCGTCAGCGTATTCATCTCCCGCAGCTTATCCGTTATATCCACACGAAAGGTTGAATAGCCGTTGTCATGTGTGCAGACACATTCACCGTTCCAGATGACCCGAGCACAGGCGTTGACGCCCTCAAACTGCAAATATACCCGCTCCTTCCCGTGAAGCTCGGGTCTTGCGACCTGCCGCTCATAGACGCAGGAACCCCTGTAATAATCATTGCCGCCGTCCTGTCCGTCCAGCGCATTCCATGTATGAGGCAGATCCACCCGGCACCTTTCTCCCTCTTTTATGAACAGCCAATCCTTCATTAATTTTTCTGTTCGTCTCATGCTTACTCCTCTCTATGTGCAAGGGTGCACTTTCCTATAAGACAAAAAAAGAACCTTGTATATTATGTCCCAAATACACAAAGTTCTTTCGCTATTCGTTATGAATAATAAGATTTTCGTTATTTCAAATTATTTACACTCAGTTCCTGCAATACCCTTCTGACCGCACCCGGTCCCGCAATCATCTTCTTAAAATAATCGCACACCGTCTCAGCCATTCCGATTTCATACAAATCCACACCAAAAATCGCTTTCTTTTCCAAAAGCGGACGAATTTTCTCCTCCACATCCGCCTGCTGCCCGAGCGTTATCCCCGCAACATAAGGGCACACCTCGTCCAACAGCGGGTCAGGGCTGAGTGTAAAGGAGTTTCCCGCGTCATCCACCGCCATCAGATACCGCAGCCATCCCGCAAATACAAGCGGAATCCCCGTCAAATCCGAAACCTGAAGCGTATCGGAAGCGTGATAGGCCTTGATGGTCTCCCCGAACCGGATTGCCAGCTTCTGTGAGGTATCCGTCGCAATCCGCTGCGGTGTATCCGGCATGAACGGATTGGGAATCCGGACATTCAGGACGATATCAATAAATTCCTTTGGATTTAATATACCCGGATCGATCACCACCGGAAGCCCTTCCCGGTACCCGACAGCCTCGACCAGCTTTTTCAGTTCCGTATCCTGCATCTCCTCCGAGATTTTCTCATATCCCAACAGGCAGCCGAAGACGGCAAGCGTCGTGTGCAGCGGATTCAGGCAGGTACATACCTTCATCTTCTCGACCTTGTCCACCGTCTCACGGTCGGTAAACATCAAGCCGCCCTTCTCCAACGGAGGCCTTCCGTTCGGAAACACATCTTCTATCACAAGATACTCGCATTCCTCCGCATTGACGAAGGGCGCGACATAAGTGTTTTTCGAGGTAATCACCGGCTCCAGGCCCGCAATCCCGTCCTTCTCCAATATCGCCTCCACGGACGCGTCCGGTCTCGGCGTAATCTTGTCAATCATCGTCCATGGGAAGCTTACTTTCTCCTTCGAATTAACATAGTTTAAGAAGCCTTCCTCCACCAGACCGTTTGCCGCCCACTTTTCTGCGAAGGCGCGCACTGCGTCATACAGCTTATCGCCGTTGTGCGAGCAATTGTCCATGCTGACCATGGCGACCGGCTTTTCCCCTGCCTGATAGCGGGTGTACAGCAACGCCGTAACCTTTCCGATATAGCTCGCCGCCTTGGCGGGACCTGCGGCGAAATCCGCCTCCACCGCAGGCAGAAGCTTCCCCTTTCCGTCCATAAGGCTGTAGCCCTTTTCCGTAATCGTAAAGGTCACCATCTGCAGCGAATCCTTTGAGAAAATCTCCTCAAGCCGCCGGAACTCCGCCGTGTTTTCCGAATCCAACACACAGGTCTCCAAAATACTCCCGATAACCGTTTTCTCTACGCTGCCGTCCGCTTTTAATGTAACCAGAATGCTGAGATTGTCATGCGGGCGGTACATCCGCTCGATAATCTCATAGTCAAAGCCTTCAACCGCAATCAGTCCGCGGTCAAGAACGCCCTCGTTTAACAGTCTTTGCACCACATTTGCCTGAAACGCGCGAAAAAGGTTGCCCGCCCCAAAGTGCACCCAGAACGGGTTCTCCCTCGTCGCGGCCGCCGCACCTGCACGGTCGAACTCGGGAATCCGGTAATCCTTTGCCTCCCATTCCGCACGGTTTTCCAAGCCGCTATTGTCTAATTCCATCATTCCGCTTCGCTCCCTTCTCAATAGCCTCCCACAGACCGTTCAAATACGTCGCGCCAAGAGCCCTGTCGTAGAGTCCATAGCCCGGCATTGCCACCTCATCCCATATCATGCGTCCGTGGTCGGGACGGATAGGTCCGTCAAAGCCGATTTCATACAGCGCCTTCATAATCTCATACATGTCGAAGGTACCGTCTGAGGAGAGATGCGCTGCCTCCTCAAAGTTCGTCGGTGTGATAAATTTGAGATTCCGCACATGCGCAAAATGAATCCTGCCCTTTAAAGAACGAATCATGTCGGGAAGGTCGTTGTCAAGGTTGGTCCCGTAGGAGCCTGAACAAAAGGTGACGCCGTTGTGCGAATTGTCCACCATTTCCATCATGCGCAGGATATTCTTCTTGTTAATAATAATGCGCGGCAGCCCAAATACACTCCACGCCGGATCATCAGGATGAATTGCCATATTGATATCGTACTTATCACATACCGGCATGATTTTCTCGAGAAAATATTTCAGATTCCCAAACAGCTCCTCGTCGTCAACATCCTTATAGAGTTCAAACAGCTCCTTTACATGCTCCATCCGATCCGGCTCCCAGCCCGGCATAACGGTTCCGTTCATATCCCCCGCGATAGACTCAAACATCCGCTCCGGGTCCAGCGCATCCACCGCCTCCTGCGTATAGGCCAGCACGGTAGAACCGTCCGCGCGCACACGCGCAAGCTCCGTCCTTGTCCAATCAAACACAGGCATAAAATTATAGCATACGAGATGTATGTCCTCTTTTCCCAAGTTCTCCAACGTCTCAATATAGTTCGCGATATATGTTTCCCGCTCCGGCACGCCGGTCTTAATCGCATCATGGATATTCACGCTCTCGATTCCCGCAATATGAAGGCCGGACGCCTCCACCTCCTCCTTCATCGCACGAATGCGTTCACGGCTCCATACCTCCCCCGGGGCGGTATCGTACAGCGTCGTGATCACACCTGTCACACCGGGTATCTGCCGAATCTGCTTTAGCGTGACCGTGTCAAATTTACTTCCATACCATCTGAGTGTCATCTCCATAATTCTTTCCCTTCTTTCCTCATATTCTTTTTCTATATCGGTATTATGACCAATATTTGTCAAAATCAGCCCTTTCGCCCGCAATTATTATGAATTTTTCTCCTGCGGCGTTATCCTGCCCCAACACCATACAAACACCAGCGATGCAAACCCGATTCCGACGAAAATCGTTGTCAGCCCCCATCTGTCCGCCATCACGCCCGCCAAGGGGAACAGAATAATCATGGCTATCGAAAAGAACATGCTGTTGACGGAAATCAGAGTTGCGCGCTGCTCGGACGGTATCAGGCTGTTCAGCAGGTCAGACTGTATCGGATACAGCACGGAATTAAAGAAGCCGGAAACCGCAAACGCGGTCACGGATACCACCATATTTTCAAACCCATAGCACAGAAGTGTCACCGCGATTCCGCCGGCCCCAATCCACGCAAGCTTCTGTCCGACACGCCCAAAGAATTTATCGCTCAGCAGCGCACCAAGACAGGAGACGCCTCCCACAATGAACAGAATCAGACTGATTTGGATTTTATTATATCCCAATTCGGAATAATACTGCTGGCTGTAGAAAAACAGCAGTGTCTCTACCGCAAAAACCACCTCATAATAAACAATAACCTTCAATATCCGAATGTCGGAACGCAGAATTGCAAAGCTTGTCCGAAAATGACGTGCAACCATCTCCCCAACGGTAAGCGTTTCCCGCTCCGCACCGGCACAGGGAGCCTCCTCCATGAAAAGGACGGGAAAAAACGCCAACGCCGCGATCACAAGACACGCGCCGTAACACCAGGCCCAGGAATATTCCGCCAGAACGCCTCCTGCCACGGTAGCAATTCCTTGCGCTACTTCGATAATAACATTTATCTTCCCATAAACGCTCATATATCGTTCCTCCTGCCCGAGGCATTTCATGCTGTCGTATACGAGCGCCTCCTCGGAACCGGAATTGAAATTGTTGCCGATGGCCTGAATGATAAAACTTAGCGCAAAGAGTCCAAAGCTCTTGGAAAACAACATGATCATGCAGGAAACCGCTATACATATCCTGCTCAGAAGCATGCTCCGCTTCCTTCCAAGCAGGTCTGCCGCCGCACCGGAGGGAATCTCACATATAATACTCGTCGCATGGTAGATTCCCTCGATTATCCCGATCTGCGCAAGACTCATCCCGCAATAGGCCAGATAGAGCACCCACACGGAGCTTTGCATGTTCAGATTTGTAATAAAAGTGCTGATGTAATCCAGTTTAATATTTCGTTTTAATTTATTCTCTAATTTTATTTTCATCCGTAATTCCTCTCTTTTTATGCCGGCAGGATTTCTCTCTAAAATCAACATCCTGCCGCAATTTCCTATAAGATAAAAAAGCAGCTTAACCTCTTTTGAGGTTAAACTGTATGTGGAATTACTGCGATAAATTTATAAAATTCTCCTAAAAAAGAGCGCAGTAATCCCGTAAACATGAATTCGTGCATGTTTTTGATATGGAACTGCTGCTGCAAATCGGTACATACCCTAAACCGTTCATCCTGCGCCCTCCTTTCCAACGGACACTTCCCGCCCGCTGATTTCTGTCTCATTATAGCATCTCCGTTGAAGAGATTCAAGCCTGATTTTGCTTCATCGCCGAAGCTAACGAACCTTTTCCTTTTTCCTGATACGAAATCCGTTTTTCAAATACAGCTTCACTGCATTCCGGTTCCACTCCGCTACATGTAAAATGATCTCTTCAAAGCCTTGTTCCTTTATATGATTCATCCCCCATAACAGCAGCTTTTGTCCTATTCCCTGCCCTTGAAACGACTTCTCAACAATCAAATCATCCAGTTCATTTCCATAACAGGAAACAGCTCCCACTATTGCGCCATTTTGCAGATAGAGAAAAGTATCCTTTATTTTATCTTTGATTTGAGAATAATCAGAATAAAAGTTTACCGGCTCAACCTCTAATGCTTTTCTCATTGTATAAAAGCATTCATTGTATATTTTCATATATTCATTCCAATATTTCTCTTGAAATGGAATACAGCTTATATCTGCCTGATACTCTAATGTTTTGTCGAATGACATCTCATATGCCATGATTTCTTTCATTAACATTTCCCCTAAAATCCGAAGCAACGGTGCAAATGCAAAGCGTATGCGCTTTTACAAACGCAAAATCTCCATGATTCTCTTTCACAATAGCGCTTCCGCACCCCAATGTGTCAACACACCGGCCTCAAACTCCCGATTCAATCAAAGAATTTGCCCTTAAAAAAGTTTTCGTTTTCTAACGGTTTTGCCGTTAGCTTAAACAAAACGCAGCCATCCGGACACATAACAACCTTACTGTATTTGCTATCCCCGCCTATATTTTCCAAATCTCCGCCGCTTCTGACAGCTTCCATGATAGGATACATCATCATCATTACCTTAGAGCAAATCCCCTGCCCCTGTGCATTTACCGGACAGCCATACGTGCAGGTGTATTTATCCCCGATTTCCTCTCCGTTCCGGCAAAATCTCTCGGTTTCCTCATTGTCTTTATTAAATCCTATCACTTCTATTTCCCATTCGTACTCTTCGTCATACCATTTCTTCAAATCCGTTTCCTCCTGAAAAAGCTTTTAATCGGTTCGTCTGATTATATCACATTCACGCCCGATTTGTCACTAACGGAGTACGGATGGCTTTTATCCACGGCTTTCATCCGCGGCTTTTATCCATGGCTTTCATCCGCGGTTTTCTCCCAACGAGTCCATTTCACTGCAGGCTTGTAACCGATCGCTTTATAAAATCCATTCTCTCCACCTGTCATATGCGTTGCTCCCAATGCCTTTGTTCTTCGATACAATTCGGACAAAGCAGCAGCCGCAAGCCCTTTGCGGCGATATTCCGGAATTGTGCAAAGCGGTTCCATATAAGCCAATTTGTTTTCGGGAGTCCACCACATTCCTGCATAGCAGGCATATTCTCCCTTATCATCGGCAATGGCAACTGACAGATCCGTCGTTGCGTGTGGTGCCACCTCTAATAAATAATTACTCTGTTCGTATTGGTGATTCCATGGCCCCTCATTTTGTTCATGGTCGAATCCTTTCCAACAGCACTTGCTGATCTTGTCTATATCATACTCGTCCGGATTCACAAAATGAAACCCCTCCGGCAAGGGATAATCCAATACCGCATCAAAATCAAATTGCATATCCCAACTTTCTGATTTTTGATGATAGCCTGCCTGTTTTGCGGCGTTCATCAATGCGTCCTGCCCTCCAAAAAGGATCAGCTGTATTTTTCCGTCTTTCATTGGCATGTGGGTATCAGCATATGCAATCATTTCCGGCGCCAATTCCTCATATCCGGGTTTCAAACTGAAATAAATATCCGTCACAGGCGATTCGTAAAAGCAAAATGCGACAATCTTACCGTTCTCCTCCCAAATGCGATTCTTATAAGAATATGTGATATCCATCCAATATGCAAAAGATGAAAAAGCATATTCAAAGAACGGGGCAGGCACACCGTTTCTCCAGTCACGCTCATAAAGATCCAGCATAAACTGATAGATTTCTCCACAATCTGCCAATACACTAAATTGTCTTGTTGTTATCTGTTTCATTTTCTTGTTCTCCTTTCGCATGAAGTTTCGCATTTGAGAATATTGTAAAAAAGATTGATCTGTCACACAAGCAGCGAAAACAGTTATAGTGAACATTGAACCAAAAAGACGCCTGCCGTTGAGGCAAGCGTCTTAAAATTATCCATATATAATTTTTTTAATTGTACTATATGCCAGACCATATTGCTCCGTTAATACATCTATAGAACAGCCTTCTTTAAACCGTTTTTGTATTTCTTTATTTCGCTCCTGAAAAAATGTACGAGCGCCACTCGCCGCTCCCCATTCTTTCTTAGCTGAAGCTTTCGGAACATAAAGCACATTCCCGTCAATATAGGTCTGAAGCTCTTTTAATAATTGCTCCGGCAATATTTCTGCTGCGTTTATATATTTCATATCTGCCACTCCTTATTTATCTGCTCATAAATCAAAGACCCCTCTGCAAACAACGGGGTATCAAGCTTGCAGCGCTGCGGGGTATTTGATCCTCGCGGCATTCGTCAAATGCTCGTGCAAGCACGGCACTTGACTCATTGCTCGCGGGAATAAAGTGCAGAAACAGCAGAACATATAGTGTTATTTGCCCATACAGAATTCTATATGCCTGCTATTCTGCATGGGCAAAAGCGTTCTTGATCCCATTTTTATATAATGCACGCATTTTTCGTCTCATAGCCCTTCCCCCTATCCTTTTATCTTTTTATTCGTGAAACAAAAAGTTACCATATTCCTTTTATAACCTTAATTCTTTAACATACAATCGGTCTGTTCCATTCCCATAATTAACAATATCCTTGAGATACTGATATCCATATTTTTCGTACAAACCAATATGCTCCGATGGGATATATGTTCTGTGAAAGCCTTTTTCCTTTGCATATACATTCGCAAAATCAATCAGCTTTTCACTAATTCTATGTCCGCGATATTCCTCTGTCACAAACACACATGAAATCCATGGATATATTTCAGGTAACGGATAATAGTCTTCTTTCATAACAGAAGCCATTCCTACAATCTGACTACCTGCCATTGCCACAAATACAGTCTCCCAATCGGTAAATACCCATGTCCGAAGCATCCATAAAATATGCTCTTTTACATCTTCCCAAGAAAAGTTTTCAACAAACCGGATTAGTTTGTCTGCCAAATCGGTATCTCTATCGACTTTCCTTATCTCTAATGTATCCATGCGAAAAGCCTTTTTGACAAGACCAAAGTGCTGCTCTACTTTTCTTACAGTTTCATCAACGGTACTGTCTTCGGTTCTTTCAATCCAAAAATAGTCACTATCCTTGATCTCTTTATAGCTTTTCCCGTTGAGACTTTTCAAGGTTGCACTGCATACCGCCTTTGCTTTTTCAGTATCAGATGCACTGTTAATAAAATCACTAAATCCCTGATGGTCAGGGCGATTACAGTAATCCTCAACTAAATTCGATGGTTCCTTTAATAAAAAGACTATCCGGGATGCTTCCGTGAATTTTTCAGCTTCCTCCATTGTCAAATGGCAGTCACACAATACAATTTGATTTTGTGAAAGACGAATCAAATCCAATAATACAAAATCCAATTGTTCTCTTGTGTTATCAATCAACCATTCTTTATATTCCTTTACAGTACGCCCAAAAAACTCATCCGCATCTTTAAAGACTTTATTCATTGCCGGTTGAAAAGCAGCATTTGAAATTTTTTGATGCTTTGCAAACTGCTCATCAATATCATAAACCAATAAATTGTGTCGTTTAGCCAACTCCCGTGAAATGGTTGTCTTTCCTCCGCAGGGTGTTCCGGTTATAAAATAAACATTTTTTAAATATTCTTTGATTACATTATCTTGAAATATCATTACAAAATCTCCTTTATTAAATAGTTTTTCGTGTCCTGTTCGTACATAAAACTATTTAACACAGTTTCATGTACTTAGATATTTCTTAATCGTAAGAATGCCACCATTTTCTTCACCTCCACTAAATTCAAATTTCTGTTTTATTATACCGGTTTCTTCTCTTGTTTACCACCATAATAATACCGCACCGATTATGACTACCTGATAATAGTTGCTACTCAACCAGAATCTACTGTACATCCACCCTCACGGTTTTATGTGGGAGAAATTATTGTGTTTTCATGTGATTTTCAAGGCATTTTCGGCGTTTTTTTCTTTGATATTCGCTTTATATCTGACGTTTTTCAAATTTTTCTTTACCTGCGATTTCATAAGAAATTGAGAAATCCAGTTCACGTTTGTTAACATTGTTTAACGTTTTAAAATTTTATTTATTATTTGCATTAACATATATTAACGTTTGTGTTAGCATCAAGGTAACAAACGGGGACCCGGTTTGTATACGCAACCTGCTAACCATTATTTTATATTCAACAAAACATGCCAAAAGGAGACAATTATGTTCATTGAAGAAAGGCACAAACTAATACTGGAGCACCTGGAGAAAAACGGAAGCATTACCACAAATGACATTATGGAGCAATACGGTGTAAGCTATGATACGGCAAAGCGTGATCTACGGATTCTTGACGAAAAGGGGTTATTAAAAAGAACCCATGGCGGAGCACTGCCTTTACATCAGGTAGCAGTTGGCAGACCGCCCAAAATGACCATAAAGGACATCACATCCGTTAAAGAAAATTATTACCAAATTGCTCTAAAAGCAGTATCCATGATAAAAAATAACGATGTTATCTTCCTCTCATCGGCTACAGTATGCTATTTCATGGCACAGAATCTACCGGCAGATATGCATCTCAAGATAGTGACAAATTCCATTGTCATTGCAGAAGAACTACGGACAAAAGATAATATTTCCGTCATTATGCTGGGAGGTGAAATGGATCATAAAGGCAACTGCTACGACGCCATTGCCATGGATACCATCCGGAAACTGAGATTTGACAAAAGCTTTATTACATCCGCGTTTATTTCCGCCGAATTCGGTCTTTCCATTCAGAAAACCTTTGCCATCAGCTTTTACGATGCTGTTTTGACCAGCTCAAAAAAGGTCATCGGTCTGTACCCAAAAGAAAAAATAGGCTTTGACTCTGTGGTCAGCATCTGCCCTGCCGAAAGCCTGGATATAATGATTACAGATTGGGATGCATCCGAAACCGACCTGACCGCCTTTGACGAAAAGGGAATAGAAATAATCATTGTGGAAGAACCGGATAAGAATCCTCCAGACACAGAATAATTTCCATGAATACGTCCCGAAATCAGAAAGTCAACTGATGATGTTGATGGGGCTGTTGGAGTGTATGAAACGTTTTTCCGTAAACGGCTATTTAACAACAGGTCTTCTATGATAAAATTCAAATCATAGGAGACCTATTATTATGGCAAACAGAAAAAAGAAGTCTACAAGGCAAAAAACAAGACGAATGGAAAACGCAACATTATTCAAGGATTGATGCCGGAGTACGACATTGAGACTGCAGAAGATATTCAGACCGCGCTCAAGGACCTTTTGGGCAGCACTATCAAAGAAATGATGGAAGCTGAAATGGATGACCATCCGGGTTACTCCAAATCACAACGGTCAGACAGTGACGATTACGAGACTATGAAAAAAAGTCTGTAAATACAGATCTTCTATGATAATGATGGGGCG
>CAMWYL010000057.1 GCA_947178465.1 uncultured Lachnospiraceae bacterium
CAAATTTATCGACCACAAGCCCCGGCAGGAAATCTGCCTCCCCGAAAATGATTCGACAGCTTTCAGTATCCACGGTTTTTCTGCGGTATTCCCACGCCGCACGCACTCGTGCCTTTAAAAACGCCTTATCTATCTCTTGCTCCTTATCGCGGGTCATCATCCGCACACGTATTTTGGAATTCTCGTTGATAAAACCGCGCCCCAGAATATAGCCGTCAAAATCCCGCACCACGGCCACATCGCCATTTTCAAACGCTCCCGTAACCGCGTCAATTTCAGTGTCATAAATCCAAAGACCGCCCGCCTTAAAGCTTCTGCCTTCACCCTTTTTCAGGGTAACGACCGCCTTATTTTTCTCCATAGTTCCGCTCCATTCCAATTACCTTATCCAAACAGCTCGTCAATATATTCAAGATACTTTCCCATGACACTCGTGTCAGATAATTCCATCAGAGCCTCGCTGCAGGCTCTAAAGTACCATTCCTGCCGTTTCTTATCCGGCTGGTTGAACTTCTCCCAGAGCTTGTCACCGACCTGCCGGTGTTCCCGCACGCAGGCCTCCAGATTAGCCGTTTTGTCCGCCAGCGTTATCAGCTTAACATCGCGGGGCATATCCTTGAGATACGCCACCGTCTCCTGCTTTCTGATTTCCCATGTTTTCGTTGCAGGCTCATTGTGCCGCTTGTCCTCCGTCTGTGCCTCCACCAGAAAAGACACACGCGCGCCGAATTCCCGCCGGATATCCTCTATCGTCACCGTCGTGTCCTCAACCGTGTCATGGAGAACGGCGGCAGACAGCACCTCCACATCATCCGTAAGCGCAACTGCATAATTCATCGTTGTGATAATATGGCTGAAATACGGCATATCCGTTCCCTTGCGCCGCTGCCCGTGATGTGCGTTTGCCGCATAAGCATATGCTCTTTGCAGCTTTTCATTCAGCCCCTCAACCATCGGAAAAAGGGGCGGCACTCCATCCTCCCCTTCATATCGGCACACAAACTGACCGTCTCCGCTTTTTACGAAGCACGGACAGCCGCAACCGCAAACCTGCTGATTCTTCTTGTAATTCAATCTGCTCTCCAAGGCCCGACAGTAAAAATATCCGGCTTCATCCGCAGTAACCGTATACACCCTGTTGCTCATTCTTTCTCCCGAAAATCAATCCTGCCGGGTGAATTCAATAATCCACCCTTTTGTGTCGCTGCCATTCGAATCCTTATAGGTGCCATATTCCATTTTACAGGTAAAGGAAACGCCCTGTTCCGCTTTCATTTGCGCAATAAGGTTCTCCATCGCTTTCTTCAGCTTTGTCTCATCATTGTTGATGGCAGAATTTTTATACACTGCACGGAAGGTCATTATATCATAGCGAATGGAACGGTTCAGCGCTATTTTCAAATCCTTTTCATTGCGGAACGGTCCCGCAAGGCTGTCGCCCAGATACCTGTTCCGGTAATTGATCAGATAGGCCTGCATCGTCATAGCCGCAACCGTCGCATCCTTTTCCTTCTCACTGTCATAAACAGTCTTGAGAAACTTACCGCTGTCCTGCAAGATACAGTATTCCGGCATTGCATATCCCATCAGAAAAGAATCCAGATACTTAATATAGGTGTTGGCATCCATATCCTTTACATCATCCGAATCAAACTCGTTCAGTTCAGAACTTTTGAAAAAGGAAAACGTACCCTTTGTGAGCGTTGGAATATCCATTCCGGTGATTACCGCACCCGGAGACGTACTCTTCTCTTCCAAGCCATCTCCGGGAACATAATATGTACCCTCCAGTGAAATCCGGAACCACCCGTTTGAAGTGATTCCCGTCACCTGTATCGGCAAATTCCGCGCAACGGTCGTCACAAGCTTTGAACTCGTATCCGGAGCTTCATACACCTTCGTCTTATCATTGCTGTACAGCACCGCACGCTTCTCCGTCACGGTAAATTCCACCGCGTAAGCAACCCGCGCTTTCTCCCAACAGCCGCCAAGAATCGCCGCCGCAACCGCAACCGTCGTTATCATGGCCGCCAGCCGTCTTCTTATCCTTTTCATAGGTAATTCCTCCCTATCGCCATATACCGACTCTGTCCTCCGGCGCGACATACATACCGTCCTTCGGACCGATTTCGTAAATCTCGTAAAACGCATCACAGGAGCTGAGCACCGCATTTACTCTGATCTTATTTGGCGAATGCGTATCCACATTCAACAGATACAGCGCATAGCTCTCCGTGCTCTCACACGCCCAATTGTACGCCATCTGCCCGAACGCTTCGTCAAGCGCCCTCCTGTCGTTTCCGATAATGGAAGCGATACAGGTCAACGCACCCAAATCCGCAATATTCTCTGAGAGCGTCAGTGTGCCGTTGACCGGCATTCCCATAAATTCATAGCCATCATAGTAGTCCACGATGGATTGGGAAAGACGCTCGTACTCCGCCATCTCCTCCTCTGTCCACCAAACATTGTAATTGCCGTATTCATCATAAAGCGCACCGTTTGCGTCAAAAGCATGGCTCACCTCATGCGCGATGATATAGCCAATACCGCCCAGATTTGCACCGTAACTGTAGCTGCTGTCATAAAACGGCGCCTGTAAAATAGCGGCCGGAAATACAATCTCATTGTTGACAGGGTCATACATCGCATTAATCGTCTGCGGTGTGACATCCCATTCACTTCTGTCCACAGTCGTTCCAAGCAGTCCCAAACTGTAGTCGATTGATACCTG
This sequence comes from uncultured Lachnospiraceae bacterium, assembly GCA_947178465.1. Lineage (GTDB taxonomy): Bacteria > Bacillota > Clostridia > Lachnospirales > Lachnospiraceae > COE1. Next base: position 2,735 of record CAMWYL010000057.1, read on the forward strand.
CATACTTACCAGAAGGTTTGACAAAAGGCTGCCTCCCTCCGAAATGGGTGTTACCTGCATCATATCCTTCGCCTTGGGCCATTCATCCGGATAACCAATCTTGACCTGCATCGTCTCAAGCTTGCGTATCGCCTTCTGTTTCGTAGCCTCGCTCATCCACTCCTGACGCTTGATAATCTCCTCATATTCCTCGAGTATCAGCTCAATGATACCCTCCACATCCTGCTTATCCTTTTCAGAAAAATGCTGCTCCACAAAAATCATGCCGAAGTCCCACGGGAGCAAATCCTGTGTCAGCCCCATCCAAGTCTTTTCATCGCCCCAGCTCTCCGTAATGCCATAAAGCGCATTATGGATATCGTCATTGAGCTTCGCGTATGTCTCCGTCGTATATTCCGCAACGTCATTAAGCATGACAAAAGTTGAATAGTCCTTCAGTGCCTGCAGATTTTCCTCGACAAGCAGAGAATTAATCTTCTGCGCCTGCCCTACGTCCATAACAATATATTTGTCCTGTCCCGCAACGTTCAGCTCCTTGAGCATCTTCTCCACATCCACATTCGTATAGAGCTGTTGGAGTTCCTCTGCCGTATATGCATTATATGTAATTGACGGGTCATAATACTGCTCTGTCGTCAGCGTGGAAGCGCAGATATCCCGCAGAAGCGCTTCAATGGAGTCCGCGCTCGCCGCGGCCTGTGCAGCATCCATACCAAACTCCAGCAGCATATCCTCCACATAGTCAAAATACAGTCTTACATACTCCTGTGCGGCGCTGTTTTCAATGTATTCCTTCCCGATTAATGTGTCCGCATACATCATATAGACTGCATATTGGTTCGAATCCATCTTATCCTGCATTACCGTAAATCCGCCGATAATACTGCTGAATCCGAATTCCCCGCTCAGCTTTGCCACCGCGTCCACATATTCCGCGATACTTCCGGCATTGCGGATGCTGTCCATATGCGGCTTCAACGGGCCAAGCCCTGTCGCGTTGCGGTTCTCCATATTGGAAACACATTCATACATGTCCTTTATCTTCTGCGCACTGCTGCCTCTCTCATAGGTGTTTCCGTCCATGGAAAGCTCCCGTATGATCTCCTCCATCTCCTCGCTGACTACAGCGTTAAGCTCTCCGAACCAGTTCCACTGGGCATCTGTCGCGTTCAATTCTATTTTATCCAGCAAATTTTTATTTACATATTCATAATAATCGTCCTGATAGCGAACTCCCGATGTGTCGGGCGCCGGACTTTCCACCCCAAGCCCGTCAAAGGCATTCGCAGCGGACTGCTCCGTAGACAGGTCCCTGTCTCCCCGCCCGGCCGATCCCTCTGCCTGCGCGGAACGTACGTTTCCACATCCTGCAAGTTGTATCGCCATCGAAGCTGCAAGAACAAGTGCCAATAACCTTCTTTTCATATGATACTCTACCTCTCTTTTTTTGTCGCTATTTATATATTATACCAAAAGCACCAAAAGTACAACAATTCCATGGAACAATTCCATGGAATTATTCCGTGGGAAGTTTAGGAAATCTGTCAAAAATCGAAAAAAACTCTTTTCTTTTACCGATAAGGATATATAATTAATATAGAGAGACTGTCAATGTACTTTATATTTACGAGGTATTAAATACGCTATGAAAATACTGTTTTGGTTCTCCATTATTCTTTTGATTATCGGATTTTTTTCTTTATTATATCTGATATCGATCAAACCGCGGACGCGCCATCGTCCGGACTACAAGCCTTTCTTCGGGCATATGTACGCACACCGGGGGCTTCATAATATGAACCCTACACTCCATCTCCTGAAAAATCTCAGGCAGAATCTGGGGCAGACAATGACGCTCCCCAAAAATCCGGAGGGCGATTTTCCCGAGAATTCTTTTGCGGCAATCAAGCGCGCCGCAGACGCGGGCTACGGAATTGAGTTTGATGTGCATTTGACCAAAGATGACATACCTGTCATTTTCCATGACGATACCCTGTACCGCATTTGCGGCGTAAAGGGATATCTGCGCGACTATACATATGAGGAGCTTCAGCAGTTTCGGCTGCTTGGCACCGAAGAGCGCATCCCCGCGCTTACAGATGTCCTCGCCATGGTAAACGGCCGCGTTCCTCTGATTATTGAGTATAAGGTGGAAAAGAACGCGGATAAGCTCTGCCGTATCTGTGACGATATTTTGTCCGGCTACAAGGGAACCTATTGCATTGAGTCCTTCCACCCGCTTGTGGTTCGCTGGTACCGCAAGCACAGACCGGAGATTGTGCGTGGTCAGCTTTCGGAGGATTTTACACAGCAGAAGTTCACACTGCCGCGCTTCCTGTTATCGCATCTGATTGGGAACTGCTACGCGGCGCCCGACTTTGTGGCCTATAACTGCAAGCACAAGAACGAGCTTTCCAGAAATATCTGCCGCCGCCTTTACAAAGGGCTGAGCGTGGCGTGGACGGTGCGTTCCCAGGAGGAGCTGGAGCGTGTTTCCGGAAGCTTTGATTTATTTATCTTTGAAGATTTTGTTCCTGTCCCGAACCGTTCGTCCGCAGGAACAATGCAGTAAAAGGGGTACACGATGTACCCCTTTTTGATTCCCGGATTCTAAACAAAAAAACATTCCCACAAAAGCGTCCGCCGCCTTCATGGGAATGCATAAAGCATTTTTATTACATCCTAACGTGATGTCTTAATCCTGTTCTCCCGCAGCTCGCCATTCTTCTCACTGACAGAAACACCCCTGTAGCAGACAGAATACATCAATGCGGAAAGCAGCAACGCCAAAAGGACGTCAATTGTGGAATGCTGCTTAATCAACATCGTTGAAAAGATAATGCTCACACCAAGTCCAAGCATTCCTGCCTTTATCGCCTTATGGTTTACAAAACATTTACTTCTCCATACCGCAATCATAATCGCAACCGAATTATACACATGGATGCTCGGAAGCACATTTGTCGAGGTATCCGCCTTGTAAAGCCCTTTTATCATATCAATAAATATATTATCCCGCTCAAAGTATTTCGGCCGCAAATGATGTCCGTTGGGGAACACCGCCGATATCACGATAAATATCGTCATGCCCGCAATCAGGAACTTCACCAGCTTATCCGCTTCATTTTTATCCTTTACACATAAGAAACAGACCGTCAATGCCACATAAGCAAACCACAAAAAGTACGGCACTACAAATATTTCACAGAAGGGTATGTATCTGTCCAATTCAAAATTAATGACATAATATGACACCGTCCGCTGTTCCAAATAATAAAATGCCGTTAAATAAAATACCGCGTATACCGCCATAACCACCAGCGATGTATACTCTTTTGTCATATGAGCAATCCATCTGCCCATTCCTATACAGTTCTTTTTCATATTCTCTCCTCACTCCTGCATAACCTATGAATCCAAGCCGGCACACCGGCACGAATCCGTCCATTTACCTCTCTTTCAAGTACAGTATTATATTACTTCAATTTTGCGATGTCAACTTCTACATTATGGAATTTGGGTAATCTTAAGCATTCTTAATCAAAACTTAAGAAATTTCTTGTAAATCCTTTATATTCTTGAATTTAAAATTGCAAACGCATTTGTTTTTCAGTGATTATATTTTATACAGAACAGAATATAATCGTCGACAGGTACAAATGGCATGTTATAATAGGTCCATCCTCGCGGGAATCAAAATGCTTATGGAGTGATACTTATGAAATATGCAAACGCAAATGAAGTTCTGCCTGAGAACCTGCTTACGATGATACAAAAATATTACCAGGGCGGCTATTTATATATTCCAATGGGAACCTGTCATGTCCCCAAAGCCAAGACCGATTATAAGATAGAGTTAGAGAACCGCAATCAGCATATATATTTGAAGCATCTCGAAGGCAGGACAAACGGACAGCTTGGAAAGTTATATCATCTGTCGGAGTCAAGTATCAGAAGAATCATTTCAACAGAGAAGGAGAAATACCGGAAAATGAAAAGGACAATAGAACAGGTCACAGACTTATGGGGTATTGAAGTCAGGGAGCTGTCACAGATATATCCCTCGGCGTGGGAAATCAATCATTCTTACGTGGTAAAGATCTATTATGACTCAAATCAGTTGGAAAGAAATATAAAAATTTCAACGGTCTTATCGGACTGCGATATTCCGACCGCAAAAATAGTACCTACAAAAACCGGAGAGCAATATGCCGCCTATGAAAACGCCTGGTTTTTAATAACCGAAAAATTGCGGGGAAGTAATATTCTTAATATCAAAGACGAAAATGCTGCATGGCAAATGGGTGCGGCAATTGCGCGTCTGCATACCGCATTTCTCAAATGTGAAAAAGAAATAGCTTTCTGGGATAACAGCCTGTTAAAAGAAATGAAGGGATGGATTCGGGAAGTCTTAATAAGCAACAAATGGCAACCGGTGTCTGAGGCGGAATATTTAAGCGTCACCGGACAATTGGAGTCCGTATATGAGTATCTGCCCAAACAGCTCATTCACAGGGACGTGCATTTCGGGAATTTTCTTTTTATGGACGGAAGCTTTTCGGGATATATTGATTTTGATTTGAGCCAGAAAAATATTCGAATATTTGACATATGCTATTTTTTGACAGGTCTGTTGGCAGAAGAGACAGAAGAACCCTTTACCAAAGCCGAATGGCTCCGCCAGGTTCAGGCAACTCTCGCAGGCTATGAAAGCATCAGCCGCCTTTCGGAAAAGGAAAAAGACACAATCCCCTGCGTGATGGAATGCATAGAGATTTTATTTGTGGCATATTTTATCAATATTAAGGACACCAAGCCGGCAGAGAACGCAAAACAGGTGCTTTATTTCATACAAAACTGCGAAAACGATCTGAAAAAGATGTGAATATTCCTTCCATATAAGGTAAGACTAACCAATTATAGCCTGTCATTTTTGGTAATTATTTCAACGATTTTCCATATACTAATGTTTGATTATTTTCTTAATATAAAGTAAAATATAAGATGTTGGGGGAAAACTTATGTCTCGGGGGGTTTATTTAATATGAAATTTGATATGCACTGCCACACAAAGGAAGGCTCCTTAGACGGCAAGATACCTATTGCCGAATATATATGGCTTTTGAAAGAAAAGGGCTTTAACGGTATGCTCGTTACTGACCACGATTCCTACAATGGCTTTCGCAGATATCGCGATCATATAAAGGATACATTAGAGGATTTTGTTGTCCTCAAGGGAATAGAATACGATACCATTGACGCGGGACATATCCTGGTTATTATGCCGGAGACCGTGAAGCTTCTTATATTAGAATGCCGCGGCTTGCCCGTCCGAATCCTGCAGGACATCGTTCACAGGCATGGTGGCATCTTAGGTCCTGCGCATCCCTGCGGAGAACGTCACCTGAGTATCACCCGAACCCTCGCCTATAAGCGTCATCCTGAGATTATGGAAAACTTTGATTTTCTTGAGGGCTTCAACGCCTGCGAGTCTCCGGAGTCCAATGCCGCAGCCAGACAGCTTGCCCTGCAATATAATCTGGATATGTTTGGAGGGAGCGACTCGCATCATGCGGACTGCGTCGGGACAGCCTACACCATCTTTCATGGCGCAATCAATACGGAATCGGATTTAATCCGCCATGTAAAAGAGAAGCAGGAAATAAGCTACGGCGGATATTACTATCAAAAGACCGTAAAGGGCAGACTTGGTTTCCTGAATCATATTCTGGTAGAATCCTTCTGGGTTTATAATCATTTTGCGAGCGCATATCGCAGACGCAAGAGAAAATTTGCATTGACAAAGGCATCCCTTTAAACACTTACAGGGATGCCTTTTTAATTGCTTCACAAAATCAGGATGTCATATTCCGGTTTATACAGACAATTATATCAACGATTGCCTATAATTCATGTACATCCTTAAGCTTACTTGTGTGCATCTGCATCAGCTTATCGCGGTACGCATCATCCGTAATCACCCGCTCCAACGTGTCCATATCCCCCTCCTCGAGGAGCGTCTTAAGCAGCTCATTATAATTCTTAATAATATTCCGTTCCAAAAGCTCCATCTCATTCCCCGGTTCTACACTCTTATCCATTTTAATCACCCTTCCTTTCTTCATATATACTACAGCATCCGCTCCTCCCTGCCGCTTGTATGTATCTGAAACGCACCGCTGGCCGGCTCATAAATCACCGTCCTCGGATAGGCTCCACCTACCTCTGCCACAAGAATCGGTATCTTCAGCTCCGCAAGCTTATTCCGCACTGCCGCAAGGTTCCTCGACGAAATATCTTGGCTTTCCGGCGTATTCCCAAGTTTTATCATATGCGCCGCCCCTGCGATTTTCGCCTCCAGCCGCTTCCTGTCGGCGCCCCGGATTACCAATTGGTCCACCATCTCCTCTATTCCTATATCCGCATACCTCGTCCGCAGCGGACCCTCAGACAAATCATGGTTCGTACAATTCGGAAGCAGGACATGCAGCAGTCCTCCCACACCAATATGCGGGTCACGGATTGCGACGCCAACGCAGGAGCCAAGATCTCTGGTCACCAGCTTTTGTGTCCCCTGCGCCAGTTGATATTCTCCTATCTTCACCATAACCGCATCCTGTAATCCGCTTAGCATTCCTGCTGCCTCCTCCAAAATTGATTGTATTTTTGCACATCCATGCACTTTAATGCATCTTTTTGTTAAGAATCGCTCCCAATACAAAGAAAACTTTGTGCAAAGCTATTCAAACATATGTTTAGCCCTTGGATTATTCTTTATTATATCTTATCATATATATTGGAATGATTCCAGCTTATTCCTAAAACATAACGGATAACATACAAAGGCACAGATATCACAGGCCAAGAGAAAGGCATGGTTACTAAAATGAAATCTAAAACAAACAAATTCCTTCATACGATAGAGATTCTCTTAGCCGGAATTTCATTTATATTGATAATCCTCTTTTCCTGTGTTGCAATATTCCATAAAGTATTTACGCCGACGCCCTATCATGTACAAAGCCTGGAAAAGGGTTGGGTGACCGAGAACGGCAGACATTTTTCACTGGATGGCTTCAATGCGACAACGGAAGAGGGACCGGTCGCGCAGCGTGTATACTGTCTTGTGACGCCTGAGGACGTTGACACGGCGCTTATTTTCCGCTGTCGCAACTGCTTCGCGAATGTATATGTGAACGGACAGCTCGTCTATAAGGATGATATGGAGCTTGCTACCATGTACGGACGCTCCCCCGGAACCCGCTGGCACAGGCTGTCTCTCGATTCTTCCGATAAGCCGGTGGAGTTATGCCTTGAAGTTACCGCAAGCTTCTATGATTCCCATGGTCTTGTCGATAATATTTATATCGGCAGCGCCGATGACGTGTCGCGCATGGTCACAACATCGCGCGTACCCGGATTTATCATCAATACCTTTATGCAGCTTGTGGGCTTTGTCCTGATTGCCTTATACGCGTATCTGAAACTGCGCGCGAAAAGGGTCGGCAAGGATTTGCTCTATCTGGGCTGCGCTACCTTTTTTTCCTCGCAGTGGTCGGGCATGGAAACGCTGCTATGGCAGTTCTTCTTCGGATATTCGGAAATGTTTCATTTAATCGGATATTTCTCGCTGGCTGTCACCCCCCTCTCCTTCGGGCTTCTGGCAAGCTATCGGTTAAAAGGAAAGATGCAGGTGATTTCGCGCCTGTACACGATTCTCTGTGGCATTAACGCGATTGCAATATCCGTTTTGAACGTGACCGGAATCCTTGAATTCCATTACTCGTTGATATTTACACATATTCTTCTGTTCCTGCTGATACCGGTTGTTGTAAAGCTGGTGCTCAGCTATGCGGAAGACCTCTCCGACTCCGGTAAGGGTACGCCGGTTATCCTGATTTTATCGGGAATCTTGGCAATATGCCTTGCAACGGCAGTCATTCAATACAGAAAGGGCAGCTATGCAAGCTTTTCCCTATACGCCCGCATCGCGATTTTGTCCTTCCTGTCCTGCCTGATTATTTATCAGCTTAATCAGATTGCGAATACTCTCACCAAAAGTATGAGGGCGGATATGTTACATGATCTGGCGCTTACCGACCACCTGACGGAGATGTTCAACCGTACTGCGTATAATGAACACCGGCCGGAATACGAGCATTTAATAGACAGCTTCTCCCCGCTTGGGGTAATACAGTTTGACGTGAATAACCTGAAAAAGGTCAACGATACGCTCGGGCATGAAAAGGGAGACCAGCTTATATGCTCTGTCGCGGAGGGGCTGAAGAAGGCATTCCCTGAAGGCGCGCGCACCTACCGGATGGGCGGCGATGAATTTCTTACCGTTATTTTCAGCTACGACCCCGACAGCACGTACAAGGCAGGTATCGAAGCCCTGAACGCATACTGCGACGAAAAGAACAAGGATCCCGACCTTGGGTTCTACATACAGGTTGCGCACGGCTATACATTAATCAAGGGAAATAAATCCTTAAGCGAAGCGATTGAAGAGGCAGACGCTCTGATGTATGAAAACAAGAAATTCTTAAAAATGAGCAGGAGTTAATCCTGCTCATTTTCAAGCTTATTGAAGAAATCATTCAAATTCAAAAGGCATTTTATCATTACCTTCATTTCATCCTCATCCAAATCTTTTACAATGGATTTTATCATATTCTTATGGAAATCCCTGTGATGGAAAAAGGCTTTCCTCCCCTTGTCTGTCAGGAACACGTACACAACGCGTTTATCCGTCTTGCTCCGCTCCCGCGTAATGTAGCCCTTATTCTCCAGGCTGTTCATATTGGTGGTAAGCGTTCCGACCGTAACTGCCAGCTTTTTTGCAATGACAGACATGCTTCCGGGTGCATTGGCATCTACCCCGATCGCCTCGATAATGTGCATATCGTTGTTTGTGATATCCTTAAATTCCTCGGTAATAATCGCCTTTTCCTCAATGTCCATAACGTTGCTGAAAAGCTTTACCAGCATTTCATTTAACGCTTTATTTGTTCTTCTTTCCATCCGTCTAATCATGCCTTCCCCCAGACAAGCACGCTCGCGCCATAGGTGAGTCCCGCGCCAAAGCCCGAAAGTACCAATCTGTCGCCCTTTCTTATCTTTCCGGCGCGATTCAGCGCATCCAGCAGAACGGGTATTGTTGCTGAGGACATATTGCCCACTTTGTCCAGATTCATCGGGAATTTGGAAATGTCCGCCTTCAGCCGCTTTGCCACCGATTCTATTATTCTCACGTTTGCCTGGTGCAATACGAACATGTCAACATCCGTTGCCTCGAGTCCGGCCTTTGTGAGCGCTTCCTGAATGCACCGTGGAACCTGCCTTGTGGCAAATTTATAAACCTCCTGCCCGTCCATCCGCACATACGGCCACGGCTTCTCCGCGTCCTGCGCAAACGGATTGGACACCGCCCGTTCCCCGCAGGAAAGCACCATGCCCTTGGTCCCGTCGGAGCCTTGAACCACACTCTCTATTCCCACGCTGCGCCCGTTTTCACAGACCTCTGCCT
>CAMWYL010000058.1 GCA_947178465.1 uncultured Lachnospiraceae bacterium
TTCCGCAGCCGCAGAAACATCTCCGGATTTTCCTCGGGATGGTATTTGCGTGCCTGCTGTGCGTAAGCCTTTTTGATGGCTGTGACATCAGAACAGGGAGCAATCCCCAAAAGCTTCCAAATATCCTCCATAATTATATCGATACCTCCCCTCTGCTCATTCGTCGTCATCAAACCGGAACTCTTCAGACAGCGGATCGGCGTACAGATAAATTTCCAATACCGCCAACCGTTTTTTCATTTCCCGGCGCGCTTTCCCCAATCGGATGGGATCGCCATCCGCACGGCACCTCTCAAAATATTGTATCAGCTCCGCCGCCTGCTCCCGGCATTCTCCGATGGTCTGGGCATGAATGCGAAGCGCCGTCTCCAATAGCATCTGATCCTCCTGCGTTCCCTGAGCAGCCAGCCGGATCTGCGAAATCCGCTCATATGCCTGCTGCAGCGCCATACCTCCCGGTTGGAGGCGGGGATTAAGAATCAGCCTGTCGCGATAGTCCCCACCGCTGCTGCGAGCGCTCACATGGAGAATGCCGTCAATATCATATGTAAATGTGACCGTGGCATACTGCCGCCCTGCCGGCGCAGGCGGAACACGAACCTCAAGTTCTCCCAGTTTCAGGTTTTCCGAGGCATAATACCCCTCTCCCTGATAGATTTCAAACCGCAGTCGCTGCTGATTGTCCGAAAGCGTATAAAAATTATCCTGATGGCTTGCGGGCAGCATGCTGCTGCGCTGAATCAGGAAGGCCATGTGCGGGTTTTTGTCACGGTTATCATTGTAGGTCGCCACGCCCAGAGAAAAAGGACACACATCCGTCATCACGATATCCTCAAGCTCCTCCGCGCGCTCCTTGATGCCCGCACACAGCCCTACCCCCAGAGCGACCGTTTCATCGGGATTGGAACATACTTCCGGACGGCGGCCAAATAATTCCTCCAGATAATCACCAAATACCGTGAGTCTGGCGGAACCGCCAACCAGAATCACGTCATCAATTTTGTCCGCATGTTCCCTGTCCTTCATGGCGCGCGTAATGACTTCCCTGACCTTCCGGAAAACAGGCTCACACAACTGCCGCAGCAGGGAATTTGTCAGAGTCAGGCTGTATTTGTCCTCTCCCTGCCGCAGAACGATTGTCGCCTCCGGGGCGTTCCGCGGCTGCGACAGGGCAATTTTTACCTCCTCCGCCTGCCTGTAAAGAACCGAGCGCGCAGAGGAATCCAACTCTTCCATGGACAATCCGTTCTGCTCACAAAAACAGGTTACAATGGCATGGTCAATGTCATTACCGCCCAGCCGGTTGTTCCCGGCAATAGCCGTAATCTCTATAATATTTTCAAAGCATTCCACAATGCTCACATCCAGCGTGCCGCCGCCAAAGTCAATGACCATCATCCGGCTGTCGCCCCCTCCCGTGCTGTGACGGTGGTACAGCGCCGCCGCTGAGGGTTCATTAATCAGACGCTTCACCGTAAGCCCTGCCAGTTGAGCAGCCAGCTTGGTGGCGCAGCGCTGGTTGTCATTAAAATACGCGGGAACGCTGATTATCGCCTCTTCCACAGGCTCCCCCAGATACCGCTGCACATCCTGTAAAATCTGCTTTAACACAAGCGAGGAAAGCTCTTCCGGCTTGAAGCTGCGTGTGCCTAAGCTGATGCTCCGTTCCGTGCCCATCCAAACCTTGAAGGATGCCGCTGTGGTCTCCGGATGCGATATCAGCCGCTCCTTTGCAGCCGCACCCACCAATATCGTGCCGTCCTCCATCAGACTTACCACACTGCTTGTCTTGTACTCCCCCAGTTCATTGGGAATCAGTTCAGCCCTGCCATTCCGGTAAATACATGCCAGGCTGTTTGTCGTTCCCAAATCAATCCCAATCATTGCCATATCTATACCTCATTTCGTTTGTCATTTTACGTTCCGGTTCTTCCATAAACAAGAGAACAACCTAAGCTGTCCTCTTACTTGTTTTCCGGTATTCTTTTTCACGTCCGATTTGCTCATTTCCTGCTTATTTTCCTTAATTACACTGTTCTTTTAAACATCTTGGGAATTCTGTAGTTATTCACCTTCATTTGATGAAAACAGCTTCATGTATTTTTCTGCATCTTGGGAAGAAATCTTTAATGTCTCTTGAAGTTCTTTCCGTATATCGCCATCCGTAAGATTAAACTTACGCGACATCTGAATGATTACTTTTGCACTTCCTATCTCCATTCCTTCCTTTTTCCCCTCTTAAAAATATCAAATTCGGATTTTTATGTACTAATAGTACCATGGGAAGCCTTTAAAATCAAGGTCATGCAACAATTAAGCATGTGTCAGTTACATCCAAAAAAAGGTATAAATTATATCCTTCTGAGACAATTCTTTATTTGCATATTCTAAAGTACGATTAAAGCATGCTTCATATAACTCTCCAATTAACCGGACCCCTTCATCTATTTCCGATTTTTCCAATCGCCTGACCGCAATCGTTGAATCAACTCTGCAATCAGATATAACACATTCTTTATCCAAGTGTGCAAAAAACTGATCTCTGAATGCAATAACCAATTTAATCGTTTCACTTGTTTCTAAATATTTTTCTATTTTTCTTATTACGTTTAAGATTTCCTGATTATTCTTATATTCATCCATTTGGCTTATTACATGAACTGTTTTGGGCAATGAAAACTCTTTATTGCCGACAAATATTTTACTCAATCCCAAAATGATTCTATAAGGCAATGACTCATATAGTATCGTTCTGATAGCGGAATAACCAATCTTTTCACCATTTTTTAATCTTCTATCCCATTCGTTGTCTGCTACTTCAAAAATATATATTGCATTTTGAATCTCATTTATTTCATTAAACATTAAATTAATATGGACATCCAGCCATTCTGCTTTACTCTCAAGCTCATAATCAAAATTTTGAATAAATTGAGATATTCCTGCTTTGTTATTCACATCAAATCACCCTTATAGCTTACAATCCGCCAAACTTTAAGTTATTCTTCAAAATGTTCCAATGTATGAGCAGGATATGCTTTTGTCCAATGATGTGGCTGCAACTCACCTAAAGTAACAAATCGCAGAGAATTATCATCTGTAGTTATTGCTACCTGCACATCCTCTCCCCAGAACCTCAATCGTTCTTGGCATATTCCACAGGGAGACAGGACTTTGTAAGGAGAGTTTTCATCATCTCGAACCAAACACATACAATGTGTAACCTTTTCGTTATATTTGTGAGCCTCTAACATTGCCCCCGTCTCAATACACAAAACAGCTGAAGCATTTGCCGTGTCAATGCCGACACTTGTAAAATAATGCCCGTTCGCTGTATGCACTACTCCTGCCCCACCCCACCCAATAGGATAACGCTTTTCGATTAACGCTACAGCTTGACGATACATCTCTTTCTCAATATCATGGTCTTTCATATTAATCCCCACTTAAATTCCCAAAAGGGCGTATAATTTTTACTTGCCTGACCTGTCTCACAACCATAAAGAGTCTTACACTCTGCCGGAAGTTCCTGTTCTGCTGCCCTATGAATGGCACCCTCAACTCCACCTCTTCCTAAAAGAGAGTTGTTTGCAGCATTTACGATTGCCTGAACATCTGTAATTTTCGTAATGCCACCTTTTACCGTCTTAATTAAATACATCTTACCACCTGCCTAATTCTTATATTACTATTCCATTGCAATGGTCAATCTCATGCTGAATAATCTGTGCCGTCCACCCTGAATACTTTCCATGCTGTTTCTTAAAGTTCTGATCAAGATAGTCCACTTCTATTTCCTGATATCTCATGCATGGTCTTACGCCTTTCAGAGAAAGACATCCTTCCTCAGTCTGATACACTCCGGATTTCTTTGTAATTATCGGATTTATCATTGCAAATTGGAACGGTCCGACTGCTACTACAATAATATTCTTTTTTACCCCAATCATATTGGCAGCCATACCAACACAGTGTTCTAAATTTGCCCTAAGCGTATCAAGCAAATCAGTCACAATCTGTTTATCTTCCTCAGTTGCATCCACTGATTTTTGTGCCAGAAACAGTGGATCATGCATTATCTTCTTTACCATTAATTCCATCCCTTCCATACATCAGGCTGATATCCAAGTGTAGCCTGCTTTCCATTTCTAACTACTGGTGTTTTAATAACCTGCGGATTCTCAAGTACCTTTTCCAATTTATCTTCATCTGCAATATACTTAATAAGAGCAAGTGTATCCTGGTCTTTTCCATCCCAGTTAATCATATTCTCAAGACCGCCATTAGCTTGTGCAACAGAAGTAAACTCTCCCTTACTCATGCCTTTTTCTTTCATATCAATAAACTGATATTTTATGCCACGCTCCTTGAAGAATCGCTCTGCTTTCTTTGTATCATTGCACTTCTTGGTGCCAAAAATCTGTATATTCATCTGTTTCACCTACCACAAATCATAAAGTTTCATTTTCTCTGTATTCCTATATTCATGCTTCTCGTAGTAACCAATCAGCTTTCCTTCACCTCTAAGAGCAACCATATATACATCCTTATTTTGCTTATCATTGTGAAAAGTATATACAATATTGTGGCTATCATCTGCTATAAACCAATCAACCACTTGCCGTATCTTTTCCCCAGACGCTTGGGTGTGACATTCCATGAGGCTTCTTCCAATCAACTTTTCTCCGCCCCATTTCTCATAGTTAAGTACAGCCGCCGGATTCATATAAATAATTTCATGATCCAAATTGCATATTACTACCGCACATCTATCCTGATCCACGATACTCTTATAAAAACTCACATATGACTTGAACTTTATGTTTTTCTCATTTTCCAGTCGTTTCTGCAAATGTGATTTCTTTCTGTGATAATAACTGACTATTTCTCCCTACGGTACCCATATCTGTGCCTCATTTATCTTATCAAGAACCACATCAATAATATGCTCATCCGCTACTGTTTAAACGGATACTGCTCATTTATCATTATCTTGGCATTATCCCATTTTCCAGAAAGTAGATATTTCCCAACCTTTTCTAAGGCTTCTATTTTCTCCATGACAATTTCACCTACCCATTTACCATAATCTGCTCTTTTTGTGCTGAAAGAAGAGTCTCTCTTAATTCATCCGAAATATCTACTCGCTTCAATTCTATTCCAAACTGATAGATACTTTCCGCAAGTGCGGATTTCCCTGTCAGAGCTTTTTCTTCCATTTCGTCACAAACTACAATTATTTTCCTAAAGCTTCTGCCACGATCTTTTTCTATCAAAAGCATTTTAAGGATATCTGCAGCTATTTTGCCTTTTTGTCCTTTCTTATTCCTGCCAATATGAGAAAAGATTTCCCCTATAATACTATGTTCTTCGGAATAGAAATCCGGTTCAATATGTACTGCGTTATTATTACACATTTTGACCTTGGGATTTCTACTCACTTTACATCCCAGCCAATCTTCAACCATACAAAATATTTCATCTTCTGCTCTCTGCTGGACTAAAGAGTTTGAATTTTTCGTTT
This sequence comes from uncultured Lachnospiraceae bacterium, assembly GCA_947178465.1. Lineage (GTDB taxonomy): Bacteria > Bacillota > Clostridia > Lachnospirales > Lachnospiraceae > COE1. Next base: position 5,525 of record CAMWYL010000058.1, read on the forward strand.
CTGCCATATTTCCTCTATTCATAGTACTGTGAAATACAAAATGACTGCTATTACAATAATAAATACTGCTATTTACCAAAATAATCTCCTGCTATCTTTTCCAACTGTTCTTCTATTTGTGTAAATGGCAGATTCAAATCTAATGTCTTTACCCATATGGCGTTTCCACCCATGGAATATTTATTATTCGGTGTAATCTGTTCCTGTGTCCTGGCATATAGAAGCATTCCCGCAACATTCCCGGTATTATCCTTATCCAGATTCTTCACATAGGCAAATACCTGATATAGATTACCGGAATGAATACTCTGCACATCAAGCTGATTCTGCATGGTGTGAGCATAATACTTCGCATCAATAATCAATGTCTTCTTACCATACTTCAAAGAAATATCTGTTACCATTGTCGGGAGAAATTCAATCACACCATCATCAATATCCCATGGAATTGTATCCGGATTAGCTTTGTATTCCGGATGATGATAACGATAATATTCCAAAATAAATTTTTCATATAAGCTATGCATGGCTCTGTCATCCAGAAATGTTGCAAGCTTCATTTCTCCTTTATCCGTTGATAACAAAAGTCCATCAAGAATCAGAAAACAAACATTCATAAGCATACGATAATTCTGATTATTCTTCTGATACTGAATCCTATCCCACTTAATCAGACCAGGTTCTATTTCATCCACATTGTCAAAAAACACAAGATTTTTCTTCAATACTACCTTATGTTCTTGCCTCACAGTCTTTTGTCGTACCAGAATTTTCATGGTAGTCTTCAATATCTGATTGAGCAGATTGTTCTCTGAAAGTTCATCATATTCACATGACAGCTTCTGCTTATGCTGTATCTTGTTTCTAATTGTCCCCTGAATATTAAGTTTACCACGAAGTACGTAAAGCTCCTCTTCCTGCAATATATACTCCCTATACAATCCCTGCTTGAGCTGACTTGCAACGCCTTTGCCAAGGATGGCCGCAAACATATCGTGAATATTCTCAAACTCCTCCGCAGCCACCTTGTCATAGTTTGACTGACGCAGGGACTGAAAAGCATAAGTCAGCATATAATATATATTTTTTATCAAAATCCCTTTGTCACTTGTCATTAGTCGTTAAACACTCCTCTTAGTATATTCTGCCATTTCTGTAATTTTGCAGGTTCGTCAAACCAGTATTCTTCCAGCATCGGAAGAATATCATACTCAACCACTGACTGCATCCATTCATCACTACATTCATCCTGTCCACAAAAATAGCTATGTCCAATACAGAAACCATTTCCAAGAGAAGGGTCCTTGGCAACTTCAAAGTTAAGGTCTTTGATTTTTTCTATCAATGTTTCAAATGTATCATTATCAAAGGACTTCATATATTCCCTGAAGCCATCTGAACCAAATCCCGGCTCCATTGCGAAGAAGCTGAATCTTCGTCTAAGTGCATAATCAATCAATGCCAGACTTCGATCCGCTGTATTCATCATACCAATGATATAAAGATTTTTTGGCACTGAGAATGGAAGTCCGTTGTACGCAAGTGTAAGCTTCTTTCCTCTATAATCTTTTTCAATCATCATCAGTAGTTCACCGAAAATCTTGCTCATATTACCTCGGTTTATTTCATCAATAATAAAGAAATACGCCATGTCAGGATTGTTCGCTGCCTTCTGACAGAACTCATAAAATACACCATTCTTTAGTTCAAAACCATCTCCACTTGGCTTATATCCCATAATGAAGTCTTCATATGAATAGTTCTGATGAAATTGGATAAATTTAACTCTTGAATCATCCTTAGCACCCATAATAGAATATGCAAGTCTTATAGCTGCAAATGTTTTACCAACACCAGGAGCTCCCTGCAATATGGTATTCTTTTTATTTAAAAGCAGTCCTTTCAAAGTATCATATTTCTCAGGAGTCATATAAACCTCTGATAAGAAATCCTCTTTACTGTATGTCTCAAGCTCTTCACTACCAATCGGTGTTACCTGATTTTCCTCACGGATAATATCCATAATAAAGTCATATTCTCCTTTAGTCAGCTTGAATAAACTACCTTGAGGATTTACAAAATACTCCATCTTTTCCAGTTCCGGAGCATCTTTTAATGTTGCATAATCAATCGGACTTGTTAATCCTTCTACCTTTTCAAAAAATAAATTTTCTCCATCATTTTCTTTTATTATTCGACATAATGCGACAATCTGTTTTACCGGGTTCGATTCATAACCAATGATTAAATCGCCTTTCTTTGCATCTAAGAAGTTCTGGAATATTCTTCTCTTATTTCCATTATCGTTGTACATGGTGTATGTCTGTTCTTCGCCTACATCTATATCTGAAAAGCTCCAGATTTTAGGATTGGCGTTAAGCCACCAGTAATTAACATCACTTTCAGAACGGTTAGCATATAATTCTGTGTCAGAAAAATCTACATCTTTCAATGCTTTTGCCAATTCATCCCTGAGTTTCCATACAAAAGTGCCTTCCTCATCCGATTCAGCACTTCTTCCTGTAAACAAGATTGTCCAATATCTCTTGAAATCATCCGTATCTCTTAAAGACACATCACAGCCCACTTTATCAGCCACTCGTTTTGCCAATGCAGTCGCACCACTATTATAGAAGTTAGGGTTCTCACCATATTTTACTGATAGCTGCTTACAGGTTGCCATTCCGCCATAATCAAGCATCCTGTACAATATTTCCCAACTTTGAACATTGAAGATATCTTCCTCTTCAAAGAGTTCTTCCCACATTTCCACGGAAATACCCGGATTATAATCTGTACCAATCCATTCTACCTTTTTATTGTCTGCCACATAATTTGCAATATAGAAAGACACATCAAAAGCAAGGATTCTATGACTTTCGTCCTCGTAGCAGCTATCATCCAGACTTTCTTCAAACATGGAAATCAATTCCGTATCTTCATTTACTGCATCCCGGATGGCATCCACAAGTTTTGCATTTCCCTTTATGTTCTGGTCGGTATGTCCCTTTGTAGGTCTGAAATCATTCTCAAGAAATACACTTGTACCTTTACAGACAGAATGCTTGAATACATCATACTTATCCGGATACTTTAACCAAAGATATACTGTAATTGCCATTGGTCTCTGATAATGCTGGTAGCCCGGTGAAAGGCGCTCACACAAATCCTGTGCATCCGATTGAAACTGTAAAACTCTATCTGTAACAGTCTTAGACTCATCAAACAGACGGATAAACATAGCTCTTACCGATTCTGCATCTTCCTCTGCATATTGAATCATCATTTTTCTTGGGAAGTTGTTCATTGATGCAAGCAAACTACATGTCTTTTCTGTAGATACAGCAAACATCTCGCTAAAGTTCTCAGCGTTGATATCCCAGTGGTCCTGAAACCATTTAACAGCCTCCCATTTGAATTTTTCACCAACCCATCGCTCTGAAAAAGCTTCTTTATAGCTTTTCAAGGCTATTTGCATTTTCTCATTATTTATCATTTGCTTTACCTCCAAGCTCAAAGACACTAATTTTGCATACTGTCAGCTCTAATAATCACAACCCCTGTCATTTATTTAAGGAAACGCTGATTAATGAATTGGTCAACGCTCTCAATTACCCTATTGGGTATATTTTATAGTGATAGGGGTATCAATACCCTGCAGATGCCTTCCTAAATTCCCATTCCCTTAGGAGAATCCCTAAAAACGGGCGCACTTATGCCTCGCAGAAATCCCTGCTCCGACCCGCTCCGGCACACATGACCGAATTTGCGCTGGCGAACAGGATATGGAAACGGTTCATGTTTTTGGCTATACCATGGTATACTGCTTTGGCATAGCCGAACTGCTTTTTGACTATCAAAAACGGATGCTCTGCCTTACAGCGCACGGATGACTTCCGGTGTTCCATCTGCTTTTCCAGGTTGATCCCTTTATAGGATTCGGGAACCCCGATGCCGGATGGACGTCTGTTGGTGCGGAATTCTGTCTTTGACAGATGGACATCTTTGAGGATATCCTCCCGTTTGTCTGCCCCACTGTATCCGGAATCTCCATACACGACTTCGTCATCCCCACGAATGAGTTTTGACGTTTCCTCGATATCATAAATATTGGCGGCTGTCCCTGTGATCGTGTGGACATAACCACTTCCCGCGTCAACGCCGGAATGCACTTTCATTCCATGATACCATTGGTTGCCCTTTTTGGTCTGATGCATTTCCGGATCACGTCTGCCCTCTTTATTTTTGGCAGAACTTGGAGCGGCAATGATAGTGGCGTCTATGATCTTCCCGCCAGGCATCATCAGGCCGGACTTTTAAATCCCGGCTTTTACATCGGCAAATATCTTTTCGCCGATCCTGTGTTCTTCGATCAGGTGGCAGAAGTGAAGAAGAGTTGTTGCATCTGGCACCTGGTCTGTCAAGAAATCAAGATACATGAAGCTTCGCATGGTCTCAATGTTTTCGGTGGACGTCCCCGTTTCCCTGACGGATAATAAGGACGGATGATGCCTACCCATTGATCCCATGGGATTATTTCGTCCATGGACTCAAGGAACTCCTCCCGTCTGGTCTTTTCCCGGCGATTGGAATATTCAATATCGCTAAAGGTTTGTTGTTTCATACCCATGTACCATCCTTAATATTGTGATGATAACATTATACTATATCTAACCGTGTAAGGGTAACCAAACATTGATTTAATCAGCGTTTCCTTAGCACAAAAGAAAATCAACCAACCGCACAATTTTAATCCCATCCTGTGTTACGGGATTGTCACATTCTCCCGTCAAAACCACTTTCTCGTAATTATCACGTATTTTTCTAAGCGGAGCCAATTCTCTCTCCCTTACGGAAGTTTCATTCATAGACTCCGTTACTTGGAAGTAGATTTTTTCTTGAGCGTTAGTTGCGATAAAGTCAACTTCTCTTTCATCAATCTTACCAATCGCCACATCATAGCCTCTTCGCAGCAATTCAAAGTAAACAATATTTTCAATGCAATGTCCGATATCCGCGTCACGAAAGCCCAACAGATAATTTCTCAGCCCGATATCTGCGATATAGTATTTTCCCAATGTCCTCAAATAGGCTTTCCCTTTGATGTCAAAACGCTTGATTTCATAAAAAACGTAAGCCTCCAGCAGCGCGCCGATATACGCCTGTATAGTCTGAACCGCCGGTTTCCCGTTTCTCTTATTGGTATCAATCAGCTTTTCATTGACCAATGTGTTCCCTATGGAAGTGACAGATGTGCTGTTTCCAATGTTATCCGCCAGGAACATTATAATTTTCCTAAGCAACTCCGAATCGGTTATCTGTCTCTGTCCCCGCCTCTTTTCTCTTTCCAAAATATCCCTTACCACCACTGCGGAATATATCCCATCCAAGAGCGCAAGCGCCTTGTCCGTGTCAAGACCAATCTCTGCAATCCCCGGCATTCCGCCGAATTTCATATATGCCTCCAAAAGCTCCTTCGGGTCATAGTTCTCACCTTCCGCATCGTAAATGCGCTTTCGCGGTTCTCCTGTGGGACTTTTCTTCTCCCTTACTTCATATCCGTGAAAATCAAGAAATTCACGGAAAGATAAGGGCAACAGCTTAATCTCTACGCAGCGACCCGCCAAATAAGTAGCATACTCGGAAGAAAGTAAATACGCATTGGATCCGGTCACATAAATATCACAATCAAAATCCACTCGAAATGAATTAACGGCATCCTGCCAATCCGGAATACGCTGAATTTCGTCAAAGAACAAATAGGTTCTCTTATCATCCGGCATTCGCTCTTTTACATATTTGTAAATGTCATTTGCCGTCATTTTCTGAAATTCAATAGATTCAAAATTCATCTGTATAATCTGTTCCCGAGCCACTCCGTTTTCTTTCAAATACTGAATCATTAACTTCATCAGACTGGATTTCCCACAACGACGAATTCCGGTAATCACCTTTACCAACTCTGTATCCTTAAAAGCAATCAGTTTGTTCAGATACGCTTCCCGCTTTTTAAGCGGTGTTTCCTTTTTCAGCATAGCTTCACCCCCTGTCCACAAAATAACACAAACCTGCCAAAAAAACAAGTTTGTGTTATCAATGTAGAAAAACTTTTAAAAATTCGAATTTCCTATCATTGTTTCTATATTATTTGTTCTTGCGCCTTCATCGCCAGATACAGCTCCCAATCCGTCATATGATTATCCAGAACCAACAGCAGGAATACCTCCCTGTCCTCCTTTGCGTAGCAATATTTCCGATACCAGGCGTCATGCCGTGCGTTGTCGCCAAGCTCCCTGATATAGCCCATCACCTTCTTTATCATATACGCCGTGTGCTTCATATCGGCAAAGCAGTCATTGAAATAAAAGCGCTCCCACACCCCGTACTCTGCCGCACGCATCGCCGCGTCCGCCGCATCAAAGCACGCCGCACTGTCGCCAAAGAGCACAAACGCACGCTCATATTCCTGCCGGGTATAAGCCTCATATGCCTCCCCGAAAAGGACAACACCTCTTGCACTAAACAGATGCAGCCTTACCTGCAGATAAATCGTCGCGTCAAACAGCTGCCGTTCCGCCTCCGCAAGCGTATTGTGCACCTGTTCACACTGCGCCTCCAACGCGCACAGCCGCTCCAGCCTGCCCCTGCATATCGCACAC
>CAMWYL010000059.1 GCA_947178465.1 uncultured Lachnospiraceae bacterium
ATTAAATTCTGAAATAAGTTCTTTTTTATCACTTAAGCCACAAAGCCAATTTATAGAAACATTACATTTTTCAGCAATATTAATTACAATTTCAAGAGATGGGTTTTTAGTCGCATTTTCATAAGCTGAAATTGTTGCAGCAGTACTTTCTATCATATCGGCAAATTCTTTTTGGGTTTTCCCTGTTTGCATTCTGACTTCTTTTAATCTAGTAGAAAATATTTCCTTTCCCATACTTCATAACCTCTCTTTCGATATATATAGTTATGATACCACTATCATACAACATATTCTATTAAAAAGTCAATGTAATACTAAATTATATATTAAATAAAAAATAGTAGAAAAATATCTTGACAAGCACCGCTATGGTACAATAAAATAAATAAAGGTAGAAAATTCTACCAGAAAGGAGAAAATATGAGAATTAACAGAATTAAACTCATAACAGAGCTTGAAAAGCAAGATATGACACAGACACGTCTTGCAAAGTTGTCCGGCGTATCGAGAGCCACAATTAACTACATCAAAGGCGGTAAACGCTGTACTGATGAAGTTGGACACAAGATCGCAAAGGCTCTTGGAGTAAAAACAGAGGAACTTATTGAGGATTAAAAAAGATGACAGCATTGAAGTAGAAAGGGGGGGAGTGTGTGGGAGAAGAACGGCGGATATTTATGGGTGATGGAGTAATCTCTATGGAATACACAAAAGAAAATGCAACGTCGATTTTGTGCCAAGCCATGTTTGATGAAACACTTCGTTTACGTAAATGTAGCAGCATGAGAGAAAGAGAAAATATAAGGCATTTTCTTAAGGAAACTTACTTATTGTTTCTTGGAGAAAACTACCATAGTGAGTGTTGAAATATATTTCAATCGCATATCCGCAGAAAGCGGAGAAAACCCAAAATACTATATCTGATAAGTAAACTAAAATTGGGGGAGTTTGTATATTTAAGCTTTCAAAAATATACTTGGGCAGAAAAATCCAATAAAATGGATTGAAGCATTGAAGCAATCGGAGCCTATAAACACCGATAGTTCGATTGAAAATAGTATTTATATTTTTGCGGCAATCTTTGTCTGACAAAAAATATGACGCTTTTTCTTGAATATCCATTTTATGGGAACGAACAATAGCAGTAGAATTTGTTCGTGCGCTATCAAATAAACTTTCGGTAAAAGGTATGAGTCTATCAAGATTTTTTGATTGCTTTTTAAAAGACGAGTAGCAAATATGAGTTCCAATCAGCCTAGACAAGTTTAGCAAAAACTTTATGGTCACAATTATTAAAAATAAACAAATAGTGTACATATCTTTTCTCCTTTGCATGTGATAAGGAGATTATAGCACAAGAAGGAGTGTTGTGTTAAGTGGTTGGAAATATTTTAAACTATAGGAGGTATCCAACGAATATGTGAATTTTGCAAGATAAGAACTGCAGGAAGGAGGGACAACTTTATGGAGAAGCAGTTTATCGGAGCAAAGGAGGTCTCGGAAATCACAGGAAGCTCAATCAGTAAATCATACAGTATTATTCGCCAATTAAATAGTGAATTGAAGTCCAAAGGCTTCATAGTCGTGCCTGGAAAAGTTTCAAGGCGCTTCTTCTTTGAGAGGTGTTATTGTGATGGAACAGAGAGTATTGACGAGTAAAGAGGAACTTCTTGCCAGTATTAAACCAGATATGCGGCTTACAAAGAGCTTTATTAAGCGAATCTATGGCTATGGTGTGACAGATGCATCTTTTCCAGATAAAGCGATAACAGCACTGGAAGCTGCAGGGTGCAGTAAGGCGCGACAATATTATAAGGATTGGGTGAAAGAATATGAAATGGCATATGATACTGAATTGACAAGGACATTAGATAAGTTCCAGATAGGAGATGAAGAAAGACGAAAAATAAAATTGATGCAGAAAAAGAAGCTGCTATTGATGCAGAAATTGCAAAGATAGATAGGGAACTGGCAGCGTTGGAGCAAAAAGCAAAGAAACATCTCGTAGTTTGTGACAATGGTATAGCCAGACCATCTAAGGAATTTAAGCCCATAAGAGCAATAACGGCAGCAGAACTTGAGAAAATGGATATTTCACCAATAGAATGGCTTATTAAAAATATTCTGCCGGTTGGGCTATCCATGATAGGCGCGCCATCAAAATATTTCAAATCTTACATGGCTTTGGCTATATGCATAGACATATGTAATGGCTGGAAGTTCCTTAAATTTGACTGTACAAAACATGCCTGCTTGTATCTTGACCTTGAGAGCACAAGGCGCAGACCTAAAAACCGTTTAAAGCAAATTCTAAAAGAAGGTGATTATCCCGAAAATTTGTATGTAATAACGGGAACGGATGATATTGGCAGAATCGGTGAAGGATTTGAGGTACAAATAGAATATCAGTTGGAAGAACATCCGGAAATAAAGTTGGTGGTCGTTGATGTTTTCCAAATGATACGGCAATCTGCCAAAAGGAATCAGACGGGTTATGATCGGGATTATGATGACTTTAAAGCATTGAAGCAGATAGCGGATAAGTACAATATCGGGATAATGCTTATACATCATACCAGAAAGATGAAGGACCCTTATGATGTGTTTAATGAGTTATCTGGTTCTGTTGGCGTCATGGGCGCTCTTGATTGTGCTTGGGTCATTACAAAAGATGATAGATATTCAGAAGAAGCAACACTACATATAACAGGGCGTGACATGGAAACGCAAAAGTTGAAAATCCACTTCAATAAGAAGTCATTCCAGTGGGAATATATTGGAACGGAAGAAGAAGTTGAGGGGCAGCGCCTTATGGCAGAGTATGAGCAAAGTCCAGTTGTAGAAACAATTAGAAAGCTGGTGAAGCAGGGAGAAGGTCATTGGGAAGGTTCTGCCAGCGATATCGCGGATGCCAGTAAGTATTTTAATTGTCAGATATATGATGATGTACGCAAGGTTGGCAGTCTGATAAATAAATATGAAGGACTGCTTTGGGCTGTGGATAGGATTAATTATGAAACGAAAAGGGTTGGGCATAAAAGAGAAAGAAAATATGTATTCAAATGTCCGCTTGTCCACAATGTCCTCAATAATTCAAATGTCCGCAATGTCCGCCGAATAAATATTGAGAATATTTGCGGACATTGCGGACAAGCGGACATGTAGTATATACCACACACAAATAATAGAAAGGAGACTACATTTTGACAGAAAAATTAGTGATTTTACAAAATATGGAGAAGCTCACAAACAATATTAAGGCAATGGAAGAAAAAATGGATATCATTAGGAGTCTTGATGCAAACCTTGTTGATAGTGTGCAGATACATTACGTCATTCCGATTAATTATAAATACCCTTATGGTAAAGCAGAGACAATCAGTAAGGAAGAGAATGTGCAATTCTCAATTCCAGAGGGGTTGAAAGAAACGGTTATTGATTCCATTAAGCACTTATATGAGCAATGTTTAGAGCGGCATTACCAGTTACTGGATGAATATGCGGTCAAACTTAAAAAAGCCCCATAAGAAGATAGCGCTTCTTATAGGGCAGGTAACCCGACAACCAAGCAATTGGGGTATGTAGGTAGTATAGCACGCCTGCTGCCCTCTGTAAAGAAAGGATAAGGACAATGATTTTAAAAAAATGCACGTTTGACGAATTACCGTCTGCAATGAAAAGTCACATTATGTTTATCCGCAAGATCCCGGTAGGGGAGTACAGGCTTGCAATATGGAGCAAGAAAGACACCCTTTATTACAACGATCTGAAAGAAAGCGAGGTCAAGCGGTTTGTTACTCTGATAGAGAATGAAAAAAGATATTTGGACGGTAGAACCATGAACAGTATTTATAAAAAATACGGTTCGGCGGTGTATTTTGAAATTCGTGACGCACATGATTATTTTCTGAAAAAAGCTGATGAAGCACTGGCAGAAAAGACCGTACAAGAGTATATGCCGATTATTGAAAAGGCTATGGATAGACCGTCAATCCCATTAAACCATTCTCTTTTAAAGGCTATGAGCCACGCAGCAGACAAAGGAAAATTCAAGTTTAAAGAATGGAGTACAGATGAAACATATATTTACTTTATGGGTTATCTGTTGGGAAGTGGGAAGCTGAAATGGGAAAAACAGTTGTCATGAGCGAACGAGCAGAAAGGTGGTACAGTATGAAAAAAAGTTGTTGAAATGGCACAGGATTTATTGGAACTGAGCACAGATACATATATGCAGTGCAAGTGCAAGTATATGCTGCTGGTAGTGAGTAAGGGGCACGATAGTATGAACCATCTTGTCAAGACGCTGTTTAGCTTGACGGACGATTATAGACCACTATGTATTGAAATGAAGGATATAACTAAGGTTTGAAAGGAGATTTTTTATTATGGACAAGCTGAACGATTTAATGAATAGTGAGTATGACGCAATGGCGGCAATGGAGATTCCAATGCCCGAAGCATTTGAAAGGGCAATGGCTCTTATCGAGACGAAGCTGACAAAGAAAGAATTTATGGACGTAGAGAGTGCGATATATGAGGGGTGTATCAATTCGGAGCATATAGCCTTTGAGCAGGGGTTTATGCGTGGTATCGTGGTTGCGAAAGGCGGTGCGGCATGAAAGACGAAAGAAAGTTTAAAGAGGTTATCCATGGCATAAAGGGAGCAGAAAAAGACAAAGACAAATTCTGTAAAGCTGCTAGGATTGAAAGGCAGCCAATGAGCAAAGAGAAGCTTGAAATGGTTCTTGGATATATCGCCGTATATCTCGGCATGATACTTGTTTTTTCATTTTTCGCTACATTGTTTTATCTGTGCAGATAGGAGGGGATAGGGATGACTTACGGGATTATAAACGGCGTAAGAGTCTCCAAAGAAGAGGCTCATAAGTATGTTATCACAGCGGATAAGGCTGTGAGGATACTTAATACAAGGAAAGTTCCCAAAGTAGAAAAGGTAGAAAAGGCAGAAAGGAGGGAGCCCTGATGTATATATCGGAGTTTATATGTGGTGCACTTGCTACAATCGTGATGGAGATTATTTTGTTGATTGTTGCGGCGGTACTTCATGGAAAGAAGAAGCGATAGGAACTGCAGGGCGGGCGGCTGTAAATGCTGCCCGTTCATAGTCTGTTACATGAGCCTGAAAAATGGTACAACAAATAACCCGAAATGTTGGATAATGAGTAAGGGAAGAAAAGAATTTACAAGGGAAATGCGGGAGCTATAAATATAACAGAGGTTTGAGACGGAAAGGATAGAAGGCAAGTGAAGAAAAAAAGTTATAGTGAAACGGTTATTAATGCTTTTTTGAAATATGACAAGCTGAGTGACATTATCACGGAAACAGGGCTGTCACGAAATACAATTGCCAAATATCGTGATGATCCGATTTTGCAGGAGATACTTGCAAACAGGCGCATGGAACTCATCAAATCCTCTGTAAACAAGATGCAGGATTCCATGAATGAGTGTGTGGATGTCCTGCAGTCCATCATACGTGATAAAGAGGTAAGTCCGCAGACACGTATCAATGCGGTGCAGATCATGTTAAACCAGTGCAAGGTCTGGACGGAGACGACAGATATCCTGACACGTCTGAAAGCATTGGAAAATGCAGAAAATTAAACAAAATTCACAATTTATGGGGGTGCTGTATGAAATCAGTTTGGCACAGCCGAATATGCCGTTTGCTTTGACGGGAGGCATGATATGAGTGACATAGAGAGACGCCTGCGGAGAATGGAAGGAGCGGCCGCACGGAGGAGCAGAGGGCGCAGGGAAGCGGGCAGCATTGATCTGAAGGAGTTCATAGCTCCCTGCTACCATGAACTTGATAAGGATGTGCAGAGCGGAAAATATCAGTATTTTAATCTGCCAGGAGGCAGAGGTTCCGGAAAATCCTCGTTTGTTTCACTGGAAATGGTAAAGGGTGTCATGAAGGACCTTACAGGGAATACCAACGCGATTGTATTCCGATTGGTTGCCGGAACCATGCGGGAGAGTGTATTCTCACAAATCTCATGGGCAATCGACACGCTTGGGGTTAATGCTTTATGGAGAGGCAAGGTTTCACCCATGCAGTTTGAGTATATCCCGACAGGAGCACAGATTATCTTCCGTGGGTTGGATGATGCTTCAAAGCTGAAATCGATAAAACCACGGAAGGGAGTGTTTCGTTATGTGTGGTTCGAGGAATTTTCGGAATTACCGGGTGAATTATTATTGCGCAGCGTGGAACAATCGGTGATTCGCGGAGGGAATGACTTTATAGTATTTCGTTCGTTTAATCCGCCCGTATCCTTAAATAATTGGGCGAACATGTACATAAAACAGCCGAATCACAGGGCAAAAACAATGCTGACGGATTATAGGAGCATTCCGCCTGATTGGCTGGGCGAAGCATTCATTCGTGAGGCGGAACGCCTTAAAGAGGTTAATCCAAAGGCCTACGAGCACGAATACCTCGGCATCCCGACAGGAACCGGTGGAGAAGTATTTCCCAATCTGGAAATACGGGAGATAACGGATGAAGAAATACGGTATTTTCAGTATATTTATCAGGGTGTCGATTTTGGGTTTGCCGTTGACCCTCTGTGTTTCCTTAGAATGGCATATGAGAGAAAAAAGGAGAAGATATATTTGCTTGATGAAATATATGAAAGACATTGGAGCAATGAGCGGCTTGCTGCGGAAATTACGTCAAGAAGGTATGACGATTACACAATCGTGTGCGACTGTGCGGAACCGAAAAGCATTGTTGACCTGAGGAGTAAAGGACTTCCGGCAAGGGAGTGCTTTAAGCGCCCAGGGGCGGTTCTGTATCGGGTAAAGTGGATGCAGCATAAAACGATAGTGATTGACCCACGCAGGACGCCAAATGCATACAGGGAGTTCACGCAGTACAGCTATCCGATAGATAAGAACGGAAATCTTTTGTCGGAACTGGTGGATAAAGACAATCATTCGATTGATGCAGCCGCTTACGGACTTAATAATTTGATATTCAGCCGTAATGCTACGGCGTAGGAAGGGAGATATATATGGATTACTTAAAAGTACATTGTTTTCACTGCAAGGGAAAATTTGAGCTATACAGCCGCAATATGAATTATGATGATAAGCCGCCCATGTGTCCGCACTGTCTGAAAAGGATGAACAAGACGCAATGGGAGCGGTTAATCAATGCTTATTATACGTTTGCAGAGGTAAATAAAAATTTCAGAATGTATCATGAAGACAGAGGAGAAGCGCTGTTTCAGGTTGAGCTCAGGAACCATTACGTGAAGTCTGAAAAGATTGTGCTGAACGATTGAAGAAAGAAGAGCAGAGGTTAGATTACATACAATGGGAATAATTCAAACAATAAAAAGGTGGTGGGACAGTTTGTGGCAGAAAGAAGCACAGGACAAATTCGGGGTTGAGACAATCGAAAGTGACATGATGAAAGCAGCTCTTGATGATTGGGTGAATATTTATCAGGGGAAGCCGCCATGGATATATCCGAATGACAATGACATACAATCCTTTAATTTTGCGAAGAAGCTGTGCAATGAAACGGCACGTCTTACTACGCTGATGTTAAAGATTACGGTAGACGGTTCTGACAGGGGAAAGGCCGTCAATAAGCTGATGAGCAGTTATGTTGCCCGAATGAAGAATGAGGAGTGCGAAAAGGCTTGTGCTTTTGGCTATATTGTCCTGAAGCCGAACGGGAACACCATTGACTATGTTATGCCTTGGGATTTTGAAGCAACCCATGAAACAGACGGCAAGATTGACGGAGGCATATTCCACGATCACTACCATGAGCCTGAGGATAAATGGTATTATACAAGACTTGAATATCAGCGGTTCGAGGATTGGAGAGTTCCACAGCAGAATAATGTGAGGATATACCGTATCACCAACAAAACATACAAGTCAGCCGGCACAAACGGAATAGGTCGGGAATGTCCGATAAACGAAACCGTGTGGGCGCACTTGGAAGAGGACAAGGCGTACACAGATGTGCAGCACCCTCTTTTCTCTATTTTTAAAATGCCGATTGCAAACAATATTGATTTACAAAGTTCATTGGGTGTGTCGGTATTCTCCAATGCATTAAAAGAATTAAAAGGATTGGATATAGCTTGGACACGATTCGATGATGAAGTATTTGACAGCCAACATATCACATTCTTGGGGGATATGCTGATAGAAGAATCGGGAAGGCCTGTCGGAAGCAGATTTTCTGTTGGGGGCATATTGGACAAAGTAGGAAAGCTGCTTCCAAGGCGTGTGCGCATTCTTCCAGGGAGCGATACGGGAGGCGAATATCACGAAGAAATTCCGTCATTACAGACAGCGGACAGAGTTACGGGAATCAATCACAGACTGGATATGGTAGGCGTGAAGTGTGGGTATAGTCCCGGGTGGTTTGTGCTTGATGGACGTACAGGCAGAATTACAGCGACACAGGTAGAAGCGGACAATCAGGAAACTATTGATTACATAAAGCATATCAGGGACGCTTTCAAGGTGGCAACGGATGGATTGATATATGCTATAGGGTTTTATCTTGACCTGAAGAACCCGAACGACCGCAGGACGGTATATCTGCCGGAGGAAGAATATAAGGAACTGGAAGCTGCCGGGGAAGAGATGAAGTATTATTATACTGCCCATTATGCGTTGCAGGATATTACTTATAATTTTGACGAAGACAGATTGCGCCATTGGCAGTATGTACAAGCCGGTAAATATCCTCTCTATCGTTTCTACATGAAATTTGAGGGAATGAGTGAAGATGAAGCAAAAGCCTTGGTTGCAGAAGCAAAGAGTGAGAATGAGCTGCAAGGGGGATTGTTTGGGGAGGAATAAAACGTGAATAAACTTGTGTGCGGAATGATGGTAGATGAAGATTTATATGATAAATACAATTGGGATAAAAAAACAGGCATGCGCAGAAAGTATACGCTCGGAGGACAGGAACGTTCCCTTGATATAGTGGAGTTCTATTCGACGGCAGAAAGTTGTAAAGTATTTTATCCGGAAATGGTAGCTGATGCAAAGAAGATAGCTGCGCAGATACAAAAAGAGATTAGAGAATATTATGCAGTCAAAGATGGCAGAAAGGAATATGTGGTTATGAAACATGATACATTTGATGGATATTTAAGAGATTTACAGGAGATTCATGCGAAGACGGCACCGGAGAGAATCGCATTGAAAGAGAGGATGAATCTGGCGAAGAAAAGATGGGAAGAAAACCAAAGGGAATTCAAAAATGATGAGCATTTCCTTGCCAGGGAAAAGGTGAAGTTTTTGGATGCACAGGAGGAGTACAAAGCGGGTATCAGAGAATTGCAGCAAAGGACTAAGGAGGAGATTAAGGCGGTACAGGACGAGTATGAGAAGCATGTGGCGGATTTCTATTCAGCGAACGGAAACAGATTGGACGATGCTATGATACGCCTGCTTAATTCCGGAATAAAGCTGACCACGGCAGAGATTGACGGCATGGTAGATCGGAATAGGAGTAATCCGACCATGCTTCGGCTGATATCTGACCATTGTGACCGGCAAAAGATTGAGAACCAATCAGCAAGAATTTATGGAAGCTTTGCACGGAAAGGCGGCTCCGATGAAAGAGAGGCCTTCCGTACGATTGCGGGAATGATCGAGAAAGCAGTCAGTACAGATGAGGTGACATCTGATATATGGTCAAAACCGGATTCACATTTCAAACAGCTCAGTGACCAACAGATAGCAGCCGTAAATACATTTCAGGTAAAGCCGGCAGTATCTGAAACGACGGAATAAAATGGGCAGTCTCCATTTTAAAGGGAACCTTTCCAAAGCGGAAAGCGGTGTAGATATCAGCAGGGGGGTAACTACGCCGCTTTTATGTTGTTCATCAGAGTATCGGGATGGAATGTCCCGTAAAATGGTACAACAACCATTGAAAAATGTTAGATAATGCAAGTAGGGAAAGAAAGGGATTGGAGGGAAAACGTATGGGAATGACGCAGGAAGCAATGGAAGCACGTCGAGACTATAAAAGGCAGTACAGGAGTGAGAATCGGGAGAAGATTAACGCGCGACAAAGAGAATGGCGTGCAGAAAATCGGGACAAGGTACGGCAGTACAATGAAAAGTATTGGGCAAAAGTAGCAGAGAGCGGCAGAAATCCCCGTTATAATTCATGGGAGGATTATGGAATTGACAAAGACCGCCTTGCGGAGCTTCGGGCAGTGGTCAGATCAGGAAAATATGATAATTTGGTGCGGGAAGCAGCTTATACGGCGAATGAGAAAGCAGCAGAACACATTTTGCTTTCGGTAAAGGAAAATCTGACCTATGAGCATGTCGAATTTCATGAGAAGCTCGGAAGGATATGCATCGGTCGGACAGACTTTTATTCCGTCAGGCGATTGTTTTTCCACTATCTGGACTGTGCGCTGAAGGAAGTCAATGAGAGCACTTGTATATAGGTTCCAAATATGACGGAGCACATGGAAAATATAGTTTTGGATTTGAGCTGTGGGAGGCGTATATGGAGATACTGGAATTAAAAAAAGTCAATACAGGATTGTTCAAGATAGAGCTGAACAGCAGGGGAGAATATGTTGAGGTATCAATATATAACACGGTATTTTTTGACCGATTTGCAGCAGGAGTCAGGTATATATTATCCCTGTCCGAAAAAATACAGAAGAAATTAAGGCGAATTGAGAGAAAATACAAAAACAGGCAGGATGCGGACGGACTGGCGGAGGCAGTGAGAAAGAAAATCGGAATAAAAACCGATTTTTCGAACGAAGCAATAAAGGTCATAGACGGGATTTTCGGAGAGGGGACCATAAAGAAATACTTTCATGATTTATACGAAAGAGACTTGGATTTTTTGCCTGATGAGGAATGTTTTGCGGATTTCTTTGAACAGATTACCCCGGTTATGAAGATGCTTTCAGATATGCGCGCAGAAGCGTATCCGCGAAAGCAGGGAATTGATGGCGAAAGCGTTTAAAAATATGGAGAATATAGAGGAAATTGAACCGACTGATAATTGGTTTCAGTCGCTAACCCAAACAGTTAAGGGCAGAGAAAAGGCATCTCTGCTTATGTGGAGGTGTCTTTTATTATGCCGCAGTATGACGGAAGTATAATCATTGATACAAGTATAATCACAAAAAACGTAAGACCAAAAGTTAAAGAGATTGTCAAATCCTTGGAAGAAATTGGGAAAGATGCTGAAAAGGCAAGGGAAAAGCTTGACTTGTTGGATAAGGCTGGTGTTTCGCATTCTTCTGAAGAATACAAAGCGGCACAGGCAGAACTGCAAAAGTATGTGGATGCATACAGGAATGCCATGTACCAAATTGCGGAATACAGCCAAGGAGTTTCGGATTCTTTGAGTTTTGATACTTCAAAGCTTGATGAAGCGCGGGCAAAATTGCAGTCGCTTGACGAGTCTGGAATTGACCATTTAAGCAAAGAATACAAAGAAGCAGAACGTGATTTGAACCATCTCATTGATGCGCAGCAGCGCTATCAGGAAATAATTGATGAATTTGGTTCATATACAAAAAATGCGTTTGAGGGATTTAAAAATCTTCGTTCTGAAACTGAAAAATATTTGAGTGCAACGCAGGAACAAAACAAGGATATATCCAATGCATTAGGGCATTGGAATGAACTCAGGGGCAATGTAGAAGAGTACGCAAAAGCGCTAATAGAACTTCAAGACCAGGGAAAATTCTTCGGTGATGAAGATTACGATAAAGTTTATCTTGCATGGAAAAATGCTACTGATGCAGTAAAGGCATATCAGGCAGAATTAAACAAGCAGACAGCATCCGGTCAGGCAAAAATCGCAGAACAGGAAGCAAAAGCGGCAGAGCGTAAAGAAGCAGCACAGCGTAAAGCGGAAGAGCAGGCAGAAAAAGCGCTGCAAAAAGAGAATGCCAGAATCCAGAAAGAGATTGAAAATCAGGCAAAATTAGAAGCTAAAGAAGCGGAGCGTCAAGCAAAAATTCAGGCTGAAGCTGCCGAAGAAGAACGCCTTAACCGGATAAGAGTAAATGCTGTAGCTTCAAATGATGAGATAATCGCCAAGGTTGAGCGCATCAAGCAACTTGAGCAGGAAATTTCTGATTTAAAGACAGCAGAGAGAACAG
>CAMWYL010000060.1 GCA_947178465.1 uncultured Lachnospiraceae bacterium
ACGCGACACGGCGGAGGAGATCGATGCGGCAGACGACGACGAGCATGGTTCCGCAGAGTCCGAAGAGAGAGACGCGGACATGGCAGAATCCAAAGCGCCTGAAGCCGGAGCAGACCACGCCGCAGAGCCGGGAGACAGCGAAGGGCATAATGCCGCGTTGGCGAACGATTACACGGAGCCGATGTCGGAAATTGAACAGATGGTACAGGACGAGCTTGGCGGCAGGACGGTCGTACTTCCGACGGAAAAGATAACGGCTGCGCTGAAAAAGGCGGAGGAAGCGGCGGGAGGCTTTGATGATGACGAACCGTACGCAGAGGAGAGCTACGAGGAGGAAGCTTCTGCGGGACTTGACCCTGAAGACGAAGAAATGATAGCGGAGATGGCAAAGGAGGATGCCTTAAAGACGCAGGAGATCAAGATGAACACGGCGGATTTAAGCACGCTTTCCGATAAGATTGTGGCGACGACAAGCAAGGAAGCCAAGGGTGCAAAGCGTGAGGAGGTACGCGACTTTTCTCCTGAGGAGCAGAAGCTCTTTGAGAACTTTGCCGTGACGAAGAAGATCAAAAAGCAGATTATCTTTGCGCTTGAGAAGATGACATTAGCCGCGTATACGGGTAATATCATCATTACCGGAGAGGCCGGGCTTGATACCGTGCGTCTGGCAAAGAACCTGCTTCGTGAGTTCCAGGAGACGGATGCCAATTTCTCGGGAAAGATGGCGAAAATCGACGGTGAAAAACTAAATACAAAAAACCTCAAAGAAACCTTTTATAAATTAGGGAATGGTGCTATTATTATAGAGAAGGCAAATGGTATGTCTGAGGAAAAGCTGTATGAAATGACAACGCTTCTGAATCAGGAAACGCTTGGGATTATTGTTATTCTGACAGATACCAAGAAAGAGATTTCCCTGCTTCTGGAAAAGCAGGCAATGACAGCAGATTACTTTAATATTCGAATCGATTTGATAGAGATGGATAATAACGCGTTGGTTTCATATGCGAAGAATTATGCTTTGGCATTGGAGTATTCCATTGATGAGCTTGGCACCTTAGCGCTTTATACCAGAATATCAAATATTCAAACCGGTAATCATGTAGTGACAAAGGATGAGGTCAGGGACATCATAGATGAAGCGATTTGGCGCTCGAAGAAGTCCAGAATCAAGAATTTTGTGGATGTGCTTTTTTCGAAGCGGTATGACAGTGAGGATATGATCGTCCTTAAAGAGAGAGATTTCATGTAAGCTTTTTATCATCTGAATCTAATTAAGAGATAAACGGGGGTAATGGAATGGATACAGAGACAACGATTTTTATTTCGGATGCGGATCAGTATGTATTTGGTCAGGGTACACATTACGAGATTTATAAGAAGCTGGGTGCGCATCCCTGTAAGAAGGACGGAAAGGACGGCGTATTTTTTGCAGTGTGGGCGCCCAATGCAAAGGAGATCTTTGTTATAGGTGAATTTAACGGCTGGGATGAAGGCGCGAATGCGATGGAGCGCATCGGTGAGGGCGGAATTTTTACTGCGTTTATCGAGGGTGTCGAGGAAGGTCAGATGTACAAGTATATGCTTGTACTGGAGAACGGAACCAGGTTATACAAGGCGGATCCCTATGCCAACTATGCGGAGATGCGGCCGGGTACGGCTTCCAAGGTATATGACCTGAGTCATTTTAAATGGACTGATAAGAAATGGATGACGGAGCGGGCCAAGAAGGACATGAATAAGGAGCCGATGGCAATCTATGAGTGCCATATCGGTTCGTGGATGAAACACCCTGACGGCACGGCGGACGGTTTCTATAATTACCGCGAATTTGCGGACAGAATGGTGGAATATTTGAAGGAAATGCCGTATACGCATGTGGAGCTGATGGGAATTGCGGAGTTTCCGTTTGACGGTTCATGGGGCTATCAGGTAACAGGCTACTATGCACCGACCTCACGATATGGTACACCGGATGATTTCCGGTATCTGATTGATTTGTTCCATAAGAATGGCATCGGCGTTATCCTTGACTGGGTACCGGCGCATTTCCCGAGAGACGCACACGGACTTTGCGAGTTCGACGGTACCTGCCTGTATGAGCATCCTGATAAGAGATTGGGAGAGCATCCGGATTGGGGTACGAAAATATTTAATTACAGTAAGAACGAGGTGCGTAATTTCCTGATTGCAAACGCACTGTTCTGGATCAGGGAGTTCCATATTGACGGACTTCGGGTTGACGCGGTGGCATCCATGCTTTACCTGGATTACGGAAAGCAGGACGGGCAGTGGGTAGCAAATAAGTACGGCGGCAATGAGAACCTTGACGCGATTGAGTTCTTTAAGCATTTAAATTCCGTTATCCGCGGCACTGATTCCGGTGTGATGATGATTGCGGAGGAATCCACGGCGTGGCCGAAGGTAACGGCAAAGCCGGAGGACGACGGCTTGGGCTTCAACTTTAAGTGGAATATGGGATGGATGCATGATTTCTGTGAATATATGAAGCTGGATCCCTATTTCAGAAAGGATAACCACTATAAGCTGACCTTCGCTATGAGCTATAACAGCAGCGAGAATTATATTCTGCCGCTTTCCCATGATGAGGTCGTGCATCTCAAGTGTTCCATGGTGAATAAGATGCCGGGCTATGAAGTTGACAAGTATGCGAACCTTCGCGCATTGTATGCGTTTATGTTTGGGCATGAGGGCAAGAAGCTTCTGTTTATGGGACAGGAGTTTGCACAGGAGCGCGAGTGGAGCGAAGCAAGAGAGCTGGATTGGTTCTTATTGCAGAATCCGCTGAATAAGGGAATGCACGATTTTATGAGCGAGCTGTTAAAGCTGTATCGGAAGAGTCCCTGTTTGTATGAGATAGATAATGACTGGCTTGGCTTTGAGTGGATGAATGCGGATGATAAGGACAGAAGCATTTACAGCTTTGTCAGAAGAACGAAAGATGGCAAGCAGCACATGCTCTTTATCATTAACATGACCCCGGTGGAGTATCCGGAGTATCAGGTCGGTGTTCCGATGAATACACAGTATAAGCTGGTGTTGAGTTCAGATGATGAGAAGTTCGGCGGGAACGGTCATAAAATTCCGAAGGCGCTGAAGGCGAAGAAAGGTCTCTGTGATAAAAGAGATCAGTATATCACCCTTGCGTTGCCGCCGCTGACTGCAGTGATTTATACCTTTTAATGGAAAGCAGCTTTGATAAGTAATTTGGATGATATGTATTGTAAAGCACTGATTACAGAGAAATCAGTGCTTTACATTTTCTCAAGAATTAAAGGCGGTTTTTCTCTCCCCAATCACACATCTGATCCAGAATGGGAATCAATGATTTGCCGCGCTCGGTCAAACTATATTCGACCTTTGGAGGGATTTGGGGATATTCCTCACGATGAACCAGATTATCCGCCTCTAATTCCTTTAGAGTAGTGCTCAAAGTTTTATACGAAATGGTTTTGATATATTTTTTCAATTCATTGAAGCGCACGACCTTAAACCCCATCAGCGCGTATAGGATAAACATTTTATATTTGCCCTGAATCAGCGACATGGTGTAATTAAATCCCGTTTCTTCCAGATTAGCGTCTTTGATGTATTCCATATTCATATCATTCCTCCATTCTGCTTTGCAGCCTTAGAAGTTCTTTGCGAAACAGCCTTTGCTGTGTGCATTAGAACTTCTTTTCACCCTAACTCCCATACGCCCGCATTTGCGGGCATACAAATCAGGATGGTGAAATTTTAATTTCACCCTAACCTCCATGATCCCACTTCGCAAAACCACGAATTGGGATGAAGAATGCCCGTATTTTGGGCATTCTTCGGTGTGAAGCTTTAGAAGTTCTTTGCGAAACGGCCCTTGCCGTGAGTCTTAGAACTTCTCTTCACCCTAACCTCCATGATTCCGCTCTGCGGAATCTCAAATCCATACGGAGAATGCCTGTTTTTCGGCATTCTCCTGTGTGAGACTTAGTATTTCTTCACGAAGCAGCCTTTGCTGCGAGTGATTAGAAGTACTTCTCACACTACTCTCCTTTAGGTGAGTATATAAACTTGATGTAAGTATCGCACTTGAAGGTGCGTACTTGTTTTTTGGATAATTCTTGTTATGATTATAATGTCATAAGTAAAAAAAGTCAATTTTGCAAAATTTAAAAAGGAGAGATTGCGATGAAGAAAGATTTGGGAGTTAAGCCGTATCTGTTTCCTATGCCGACGTATATGATTGGAACCTACAACGAGGATGATACGGTTGATGTGATGATGATGGCGTGGGGCGGTATCTGTGCGGAGGATATGGTTGCGCTGAACCTCGAAGCAGAGCATAAAACCGTTGCCAATATTGAGGCACGGAAAGCCTTTACCCTTGCCGTACCGGGGACAGATACACTGAAAGAATCCGATTTTCTGGGAATTGCAACAGCGAACAAGATGACGGACAAATTTGAACGTACCGGACTTCATGCCGTAAAAAGTGAGCGTGTGGATGCGCCGGTTATTACGGAATATCCCGTTACGCTTGAATGTGAGGTAGTGGAGCTGCAGAACCAGCCCTACGGACTGCGTGTTCTTGGCAAGATCGTCAACGTGATTGCGGATGAAAAAGTTCTGGATGATACCGGAAAAATTGACGTTGCCAAATTAAATGCTTTTGCCTTTGACCAGATGCAGAACGGATATTATGCAATCGGGGAAAAGGTCGGTCAGGCATGGCACAGTGGTGCGGAATTAATGAAGAAATAATGTAGTAATTACAAACGGAGGTATGCTGAATTTCAAAAAGCGTATGAATTCGGGGCAGCTATTAAATAAAGAAATAGTAAATAAGAAAGGAAATAATATTATGAAAAAAATTGATTTACCACAAGCAGCAAAATTGACCTCTCCAAATCCGGTATCTCTTGTTTGCACACTGAAGCCGGATGGCAGCACCAATCTTGCCACCGTATCGTGGTGGACATATCTTTCTTTTAATCCCAACATGATCGCGTATGCAATGGCAAAGACTTCTTATAGCGGGGAAATGGTGCGAAGCAACCGGAAAGTGATTCTTACAGTTCCCGGTGCGGAGATTGTCGATGCGGTGATGGGTTGCGGTAGTACCACAGGGCGGAATACAGATAAGTCGTCGAAATTCGAGATTGAGCTTGTAGAAATAGAGCAAAGCAACATCAAGATTCCTGCTCACAGCAGAGTGGCAATTCAGTGTAACTTGAAGGAATACCATGAGGTGGGTGATCATTATCTGTATATCTGTGATGTAGAGCAGGTTTATGGCGATGAAGCTGAAAAAGCGCTGTTTGCGTGGGACGGGTATGCAAAGATTGCTACAGCGACACAAGGAGAGTGAAAAAGCAGGTATTTATGAAGAGACCTGTAAAAATAATCAGACAATGCAAGAGATGAAGCAGATGTCGGAGGGCTTTACCGTCAGGTAGCCCTCCGCTCTTTTGCATTTTATACAAATCTTTTCCAATATCGGAACAGCCATTTCCGATACCATGGCAGCTCCTGATAAAGCTGTTGGGAAAGGTGTCCACACAGCTCCTTTACAAGCGCCTCCTCCGGTATGGTGACGGCCCCCGGTCTTCCGTAAGCAGCTTTTTCAACAATTGCGGTCATGCGCAGAATCAGGTCGGAAGCTGTCTGCGGGAACAGTGCAGATAATTGCAGGCCGAAATCCTCTTCCATGCCGTCATACTCCTTGAGATATCCCGTATAATGAAGCGCTCGTATAAGCTGGAGGAAGTGCTGTCTGCAATCCATGCTTTGCATTTGTGTAAGAAGCCGCAGCCGTCGGTAGTCCAAAAGGAGGGGCGTTAAAAGAAGCGTGTAGATAAGGATTACCACAGCAATGTGCAGCTCCTCCGCGTAATCCTCCCATGGAATATCCCACAATATTGCGGCTTCATTGGTTTCCTGTATCTCCTCCTCCGTATCGGGAGCCGGAGCTTCTGTCGGTAAGGCCCGGGAAGCTTCTTTTAAGAGCCGGTCCCATTTCTCCATATCCAATCCCGGGTAAAAGGGGTGGATAGTCGCGTCAGAAGAAGGCGTTACCTCGATAGGAACCCATCCATAGTCCTTTATAAAGACTTCAACCCAGGCGTGAGCGGATTCGTCGGTGACATACGCCTTATAAACCCCCGTTTCCAGTTGAAAGTTTGCGGGAGATATGAGATAACCCGAGGCGTATCTGGCCGGAATGCCATACAGACGGTACATCAGCGTTGCCACTGATGCAAAATGCTGACAATACCCCTTGCCGCTCTCGAACAGAAAGTATTCCACGATATCCTTATTGACAGGTGCGTTGCCCGGAAGCTGCGTATAAGACGCTCTGTTTTGCAGCGTTGTGGTGATAAAGGCAGTAATCTCGTCAAAATCCTCAAGCGGATGTGCCTCGCAAAGCTCTGTCAGTCTTGGCAGCCGTTCTCTTGGCACATCGAGGCAGTTCTCACCGACAGCCTCCATATATGCGTCCTGAAGGCTTCCATACCATTGTGCCTGACTCTCAAAGGCTTTGGGTACTCTGTTCCAATCAATTTTCATATCGGACTGCTGATAATACCGATAATCATATCCGGTATTGGCGTAAGTGCTGTAGAGCGTGCCGTTGATCCATTGCCCACCGTAAGGCTCAAAATAATTTCTGTAATGCCGGCTGACATGCTTTACATTTACGGTTCTGCTGTTGCGGATACCGTCTCCGGACAGGAAGGAATTCAGCGTATAGTACATGCCGCTGTACATGGAGCTGATATTGTAGGTTTTCTGCTGCCATTCGAGTATTTGAAGCGCACGTTCGAGAAGCGCCGTATCGTCCGCACGCTGCCACTGTCCGCCAAGATATCGGTTGCCGCTGAAGCCATGCAGATACAAAGGCTCGGAGGGAGCCACATAGGTTTCCACCGTAAGCTGCACCGTTCCCGTCTTATAATCGTTTCCCCGGCCGACGTTGCCGTCTGCAACCGCTTCATCGGCTCTTCCGGTTGCCCAGCTGATTGTGTTATGAACAAAATGCTCCGCATGATAGGCTGCGGAGTAGAATTGCTCCTGATAGAAGGACACCGGAATAAAAAGAAGGACAAAGGCAATTACCGTAAGGAAAGCGAAAATTCGGTTTCCCATCGGCATAAAGGGGGAAATCTGAAACAGCGCGAGAAAAAGGATGGCGCGAAAGTCGGAGGCAATGCCAAACAGCGGACCCGATAAGAGCAGGGCGACGGTTATCAGGCAACAGACAGCATGTTGCTTATAAACAAATTCCAATAAGAAGAGAAGAAGCGCAACAAGTGTCATCCCAAAGAAAAAGAACAGCGTCACATCCCGCGAAGCCAGACCGGTCTCACCCGCGAAGGCTTTTTGGATATGCTTTGCCTGCAAAAGCAGGGCAGTCCTTCCCACGACGGCAAGAATAAGCAAAAGCGCCGTCGTTACAGCCGCCGCCGTGCGAAGCCAAGTTCTTTTATAAAAATAAAAATACCATAATCCACAGGAAAATACAGCCGCCCACAGGCAGACAACCGCCTCCTGACAGCGGATTCCCGTCAACGACTCCCAAAAACAGAAGATGCCGTAATTACCGCAGAGAAAAAACAGTATTTCCTGATAGTTCCTGTTCCAAATTTTCATAAGTAAACCGATGCCTCAATTCTTCTCCATAACAACCATTTGAATCATAGCATTCCAAACGCAGGTTACATTTTAAAAGTTTTCCGTTCGAGCGGGACTGCCGGTTCTCATACGCAGCCCGGACTGCGTCGGTTCCCGCGATAAAGTCCGACTGATATAATTGCCGCATCATGCTGCGGTATTCGGGAATGCCCGCCACCGGAACGGTAATAAAATCAGAAATATTGTCGGAGTACCAGCAAACACGAACACGATGTCCGCTTTGCAGAAGTCCGAGCACGAGTGCCGTAACCGTCTCATAAAAGGCATCACGTCTTTCATTCTGCCAATTTTCGGGAAGTATAATATCCAACAGCAGCTCAAAAAAGGGCTCGTCCTCCGGTTCAAATTCCTTAAACCAGAGCTTGCCGGTTTTGGCGCTTTGATTCCAGTGCACATAGCGAAGCGTGTCTCCCATGCGGTATTCCCGTATCTGTCGGATATCCCTGCTCTCGTTTCCGATATATTTAATATTCGACTGCAGGGGAATTTCCTCCGGCAGATTCGCGGCAGCCTCTCCGGAGGGCGGTAAAACAGACAGCGCCCTCGACTTTGGAAGTACGGTAATGGGAAGCTCCATCTGTATTGGTCTTGAAGCGGAAAACAGGGACAGATAGTCATAAACGGATATTTTGTAAAGCTGTATGCGCAACAGACCGCAACGGGAAGGACAAAACGACAGCTCCATTATTCCCGAAGAAGCATTTAATACCTTGCAGACCCGCTTTTTTTGGAGGAGGGCGCCGGTATCATCATAAATTTTCATCTGTATACATACCTTTTTCAAGGGAAGCCTTCCGGCGCGTGCGATATGGATATAGCATTTTTTCATGCTGTCCTTTTCAGCTTCATCGCTCTGTGCAGGGACGGACAGAGAAAGCTGCCGTCTTAAGTAGCGCGAAAGAAAAAGAAGAAAGAACAGCAGGACCCATTCCATCATGGCGAATATCATTAACGGCAGCTGACGGTACATACCAGCAATATAATAGGATGCTGCGATAATTACAAAAAAAAGCAGTTTTTTCATTTTAATCCACATTTCTGCGCACATTCCATGCGCATAAAGAGTTTGTAACCAATCTTTGATTTCTTCCGGTTCAAGTTCCGGAGGAATCAAAAGAGGGTTTTTTTACCGAATCTATGATTTCCCGTATAATCTGTGCTTTAATGGCGCGGTCTGTTCCGGACGACAGTGCAGGTATGATTCGGTGAGAAAGCACATAGGGAAGCTGCCGGATGACATCATTGGGCGTGCAATAGTCGCGGCCCTCCAGCCAGGCCTGTGCCCGTGCCATTTTTATCAGGGCGATTGTGGCTCTCGGGCTTGCTCCGCGTTCCAGACCGGGGTGATTCCTTGTTGCGGTGACCAATTCCACAATGTAGCGGTAAACCTCGTCTTTGATAAACACCGTATGGATTTCCTGCTGCATGGCACAGAGCTGCTCGGAACGGAGAACCGGCTGTACCCTGTCAAGGCGGTTGTTTTCATCGATGGCCTTCGCCATTGCAAGCTCACTTGCAAAGTCCGGATAGCCCAGTGTCAGCATAATCATGAACCTGTCCATCTGTGCTTCCGGAAGGGACTGCGTTCCAATGCTGCCAAAGGGATTTTGTGTGGCGATAACCAGAAAAGGGTTTGGGACCTCGCGGGTAACGCCCTCCACCGAGACCTTCCGTTCTTCCATAACCTCAAGCAGAGCAGACTGCGTTTTCGGGGAAGTGCGGTTGATTTCGTCCGCCAATAGAAGATTACAGAAAATGCTTCCCGGCCGGTAGACAAATTCTTCCTTTTCCCTGTTATATACGGAAAAACCAGTCAGGTCAGAGGGCATTACATCCGGCGTAAACTGTACTCTTCGGCTGTCAAGGCCCAATGCTTTGGAAAAGGCGGCTGCCAGAGTCGTCTTGCCAACCCCGGGAATATCCTCGATTAAGATATGCCCGTTTGCCAGAAATGCTAATAAAGTTTCCTGTATTTCCTGCGGTTTTCCCAGAATAACCCGGTTCACCTCATCTACTACCTTCCGTGCCGGCTCCACATATGTGTTCAATCGTATTCCTCCCTTTAACGCTGATATTAATCTGATTTTATTATAGAAAACCGTGGCAGACAAGGGAGTTTCTGTGAAATATTGATGAAAATCTAAAGTTTTTCCGCAAAGCGTCCGACATATAAAGCAAGAAGAAAAAATAAGTGTAGCGGCTGCCGGATACTCCAGAGGGATATTGGGTGGTTGATACACTGTTAGGGCGGATATCGCACAGGAAAGATGGGGAAGAAGCATGAGCAACGTTACTTTAGACACACCATTCTCCACGACCGGATTGGCGGATATTGACGGCGCTACATCAACTATATACAAGCCCCCTGTTCAGACGCAGAAGGCGCAGGGCAGCGGGTACTTTTTAGACATCGCTGATAAAGTTACGGATAACGAGGCATATAAGGGTCACGGATGGACCGCAGAGGAAATTATGCAGCAGGCGGGGAATCTGAATCCACAGTCTCAGAAGGACTTTATGATTGTGATGTCTAGTTGCGTCTCCGAAGAGGATTTGCGCAAGATGCAGGAAGAGGGTTTTCGCCCCGGGAGCATGGATGTAGAGACCTATGTCAGTATCGTTGACAGGATTAAAGTCACGCTTGCCAAGGCGGGAGTGGAAGTCGCAGGTTATAATGATGATATTGATGTGGAAACAGTAGAGGAAATTACGGGAAGCCGCGTGGATGCGGACACGCTCGTAAAGGAGCTGTCCGAGATTTTCCAAAGAGGCGATGTACCCGCCACAAAGGAAAATGTTTCTCAGATCGTAAAAGCGGTTACGGAGGCATCTGAAATCGGGGAGTTGTCCGAGGGTGCCTTAAAATACATGATAACGAACGGAAAAGCGCCCACGATTGAGAATATCTATAAGGCGCAGTTCTCCAGCGCGGCAGGCATGAAGCAGGCGCAGGGCTATTATAGCGAGGGCGTTGGGAATTACGGAAAATATTTCTCCAAAAAGGCGGAGGATATCAATTGGGATAATTTAAAAGGCCAATTGGAAACCGTGGTAAGACAGGCGGGGCTTGACGGTGACGAGCAGACAAAGGCGGTGGCCATGGAGAACGCGAAATGGCTTGTTGAATCGGGAATAGAGCTTAACAGCAGAAATCTGACACTGTTGTCAGATTTGAAGAGCCTGGAGCTTCCCATGGACCACGAAAAGCTTTTGAATTGGTGCGTAACAGCGATAGGAAACGGCAAGTCGCCCGTGCAGGCGTTGATGACCGGTGAGACGCCGATTGCGGAACAGGCGCAGGAGATCATGGACGCTGTGGAGTCGATTTCGGACGAGGCGGTACACGCGACGGTAGAAGCAGGCGCAGACTTGAACATCAAAAATCTTTCCGCTGCGCAGAGCCGGATTGAGGCGCAGGGAGCCGATGAAGTGAAGGTGCCGGAGGCTTCCGAAGCTTCTTTGAAGGAGATTGAGGCGAGACGGCAGCTTGAGGAAATCCGTTTGATGATGAGTGAGGAGGCAAACCGACATCTGCTGAAAAACGGAATTTCCATTGATACGACAGAGCTTTCCAAGCTGGTAGACGCACTGCGGCTTGCGGAGGAGCAAATCCGGGCAGCGCTGTTTCAGGGAGAAAGCGCAGAGGCAAATGAACGGATGGCGGCACTCTATGAGGAGACACTTACCACCACCAAGGAGCTTGGCGGGATGCCTGCAGCCCTGATTGGAAAGATGATGGCGAGCGGTCAGGCTTATACGCTGATAAAGCTCCATAAAGAAGGCGCTGAGCTGCAAAACCAATATCAGGAGAACCATCCGAACCAAGGGCAGTCAAAACAGGCGATGGATACCTATGAAGCGCTGATGACCGCACCGCGGAAGGATTTAGGAGACAGCATCAGCAAGGCGTTCCGCAATGTTGACGATATCCTGGAGGATATGAATATCGAGACAAGCGAAGAAAATCGGCGGGCGGTTCGGATCCTCGGCTATAACGGCATGGATATCAGTGAGGAAAATATTACAGCCGTTAAGGATGCCGACAGTAAGGTATGCGGTGTCATCCGAAGAATGACGCCCGGCACGACGTTGCAAATGATACGCGAACAGAAGAACCCGCTTGAAATGTCGATGGAGGAGCTGGATACATATCTGAATGAGCAGGACAGGGACTTTGGCGCGGACACGGAGCGTTTTTCAAAGTTTTTGCAGAAGCTTGACAGGAGCAACGGTATTACGCAGGAGGAGCGGGAAGCATATATCGGTATTTATCGGATGTTCCGCCAGATTGAGAAATCGGATGGCGCGGTAATTGGAAGTCTTGTTGCAACCGGCGCGGAGATGAATTTTAAAAACATCCTTTCGGCAATCAGAACCAACGCGGGTAAGAACATGGATGTCCGTGTGGATGACGGCTTTGGCGCGC
>CAMWYL010000061.1 GCA_947178465.1 uncultured Lachnospiraceae bacterium
TACATAGCCTTTTCTACATCTTCCCCGTCGGGATTCACAATCTCCGCCCGATTAGACAACCCGCAGATGCGCCGCGGCTCCTCGCCGAAATAAACTCTTCGATTATTCGGACATTTGCATAATCTCTCAGGAAATTGATTCCTGAACCACTGAAACATGTCATAATCCTCTTCATACAAAGCCTTCGCAAACGCATTGATATTCTGAAAATGATTAAAATGAATGCACAGCATAAAATATTCACTGTCCGCATAGAATCCGCATATATTTTTTCCCTTACAGATATAATCAACCTTCCATTGAAAGTCCGATACAATTCCCCGCAACGGTCTGATTTTCACTTTGATTTTGATTCCCTCCAGATTTTCCTCCAGCCTTTTTACGATTTCAACACTCTTCGGCGGCAGTGTTTTGCATATATCGTCCACCGTCGGAATTGGCGAATACGCGTTTTTGTAATCAAGACGCAGGAAATTCATCCATTTGTATTTACTGTCAGGTGCCTTACACAAATACAGCAGCCCCTCCATTGCCTGCTTCCGCTCTTTATGGACAATATAAACCATATCACCGTTTTCCTCAATCTCAATACCAAGATTGGATAACATATGATATCTTTCCTCATTATATTTTGCATCATGGATACGGCTCATTTTCTTCAGAACATCAGCATACTCCTCTTTTTGTATGATCAATGCACCTGACTGTTTTTCGATATCCATACATTTCAGCCCTATTTGATAAAAATACGATGCATAAAACTGTATTGCCTGTTGAAATGTATTTCTCAGCGTGCTCTCCCTGCTGTCGCTTTCATGCTCCTTCTCCTTTTTCTGCTGCGCCTTCTTCTGCTTTGCCTTAGCGATATATTCCTCATAGGGTGCCGCAAACACCATATATTTCTCCGGCTCCTCATACATTCCCCGATAAAGCAAAACCATAAACTCATAAAATTGCAATTGCCCTTCTTTTCTTTGCCCGTCTGACGCCTCAAAGGGTGCAAGCATGTTCAGGCAATGCTTTATCGAACGCTGCGTACATGTCTCCATATTTTTATTTTCCTTCCCATCCAAAAACAATATTTGCAATTTCTGAAATAATCTAGTAAGATAGCATACATATATCATACTTTATTCCCGCGAGTAACGAGCCAAGTGACTGCTTGCAGACATTTGGCGACTGCCGCGAGGGTCAAATACCCCGCCCTTTAGGGCGCTTCAAATTTGATGCCTCATTGCTTGCAGCGGGGTTTTTGATTTCGCGATATGTCTGTTTATAAAAATTATATCAGGAACCGGGAAAAATAAAAACAGAAAGGCTGATTAATATTATGGATAAAGAAATCATTTCCGAATTGGAAGCACTCGTTGAAGAAATTTCTGAATGCCATTCCTTTGTTCCCATGGAAATTGTAGACAAATTGAACACACTGACACAAAATAAATGGACGGAAAAGGAATATATAAGGAAACGCTGACTAAAGCGTTTCCTGCGCCGGATTTGCGCTGCGAAGCAGCATATTCCGTTGCAAATCCGTGTGCATTCGCCGGAGGCTCTAAGGAAGCGGTGACTTGATCAGCGCTTCCTTAGAATACTGCGCGGAATATTGGAGCCGCAGCACCTTGGAAGAAACCATATATGCTCTGATTCATGGCGGAGAATATCCTGAAAATATTGACGAGCAATTATTTTTTTGGAAAGCTGAAAATAAAATTAACCTATCTGATAAAGAAATTATGTTTCAATTAAGAGATTTACCTGAAATCACGGACGAGAACATCATCCGCAATTTTGATGATTTACCCGTTGTAGAATTTTATCATTGGATGGACCGACTTTTTTCCGGTTGGAAAAAAGACAAAGAAATCAATGAATTGGAATTGCAATCCGGTTCTTTCAAGGTCATTTTTAATGACAACACGATGGAAGAATATGCAAGATACAAATATGTGATCCTCAAAGCATATGGTAATAAAATGATTGGTTTAAACTGCTGTAATTTACATGAAAACGAAAAGAAGGAAATCCTTTCCTTTGCAAAAAATAACGGTATTTATTTATATCAAAGATAACAGCCTGTGCTATACTGAGAATCAAAAAAATCAAACTCTTCAAAGGATAAATGCACACAATGAAAGCCAAGCATAACGACACAAGCACCAATCCCTCAGTAGACCATGAGCTGTTCTCCGAGGCATGTTACAAAATGATCGGCGCTCTGCAGGGACAGAACGGCATCGGCACGTTACGGGAAAAAACCGTCCACAGCGTTCTGAAATATTATTACGCGCCTGACCCGATCTACCATGAGATAAAAATCGGGCAGTACGTGGCTGATATCTGTATTGACGGCGAAATATTTGAGGTACAGACCAGAAATTTCAATACCATGCGGAGCAAACTGAATTATTTCCTGCAAGAGCATGATGTGACCATCATCTACCCCGTGGCACATACAAAATGGCTTTCGTGGATGGATATGGAGACGGGCGAGCTTTCCCCAAAAAGAAAGTCGCCGAAAACGGGCACCTTTTACCAGATTATTCCGGAGCTGTACCGTATAAAAATGTTTATCCACCACCCCAATCTCCATTTTATTATTGCACTGGTCGACATAGAGGAGACACGATATCTAAACGGCTGGAGTCATAACAAAAAGCGCGGTTCCTCCCGCATGGATGGAATCCCCGTTAATTTGTACGATGAAATCCGTATTGACACCATGTCCGATTACGGCAAATTTTTGCCCGAAAATCTTGTCGAAACCTTTACGTCAAAGGACTTGGCAAAGACCGCAAAGATATCGCAGCAGGCGGCCGGCACGTTGTTAAACGTACTGCTCGAAACGAAAATTATAGAACGGATTGGAAAAACCGGAAATTCCTATCTGTACAAAAGAACAGAACTTTAAAAAACAGGATTATTTTATGGGAGGATGATTGTATGAGTAAAAATTTGGTGCCCTTTTTGGAAAACGCTTATCAGGATGAAAACGCCATTGCATTTTCTTTGGAACCCAATGCAACCGTTAAGGAATTTGAACATTTGCTTGGTAAACAGTCAGAAATAATTGACGTAGGATGTGGAGAAGGGCAGAATGCTCTTTATCTCGCGAAGCAGGGTTATTGTAATGTCGATGCCTTTGACATATCAGAGCATGGAATCGCAAAGCTGCGGCAGAGATGCGAAAGGGAGGGCGTACAATTAAACGCTTTTACCGCTGATTTAAAAATGTTTTCATTTGAACAGCAATATGATATGATTCTGTCCTTTGGCACTCTGCATTTTGTACCGAAAGCGGATTGGAAGGCTTTTATCAATCGGGCAAAGGCGCATACCACTATAGGCGGTATTCATATTATGCAGCTGTTTACCGATACCGTACCGGCCTCAGAGGATATCGCGCCCTTCGCAGTCGGGCTGGCGAAGGATGGAGAACTTAAAGAACTGTATAATGATTGGGAGATTTTGCAATTCAAGTCCTATACCTTCGAGGATGAGCATCCCGGCGTTCCAAAACACCTTCATGCGTCAAATAAAATTGTTGCCCGAAGAACCCTGTGATTATCTTCTAATTTTCTGATACAGACCTTTATCCGGACTCCAAATAACAAGTGTTACATTTATTAATGGTAAACTGCATATAAACATAGAAAATCCTATCAGGAAAACAAAACTCTTTCGTATATTTCCTTATCCAGGTCTTTATATACATTAAATATAACTCTTTCCATAGAGTTCCCATGTGTCTCCAAAAAATCCGTTACCGTTTCCCAAGCGATTTCTGCCGCTTTTTCATTCGGAAACCGGAATTCGCCCGTTGAAATGCAGCAGAACGCAACGGATTTAATATTGTTTTCCATACAGCATTTCAGGACATTCTCATAGCAGTTTTGCAGGTCCCGGCACAGCATGTCATTCAGACCGTTATAAACAATCGGACCGACGGTATGAATCACATAATCACAGGGAAGATTATAAGCCTTTGTCAAAGTAGCCGTACCTGTCGGCTCTTCATAATTGCCGCCATATCGAATCCGCCGTTCGTCCATAATATGTGCACATTCCTCCCGAAGCTGCATCCCTGCCGCGCTGTGAATGGCATTGTCAATACATCTGTGACAAGGCACAAAGCATCCCAACATCTGAGAATTGGCGGCATTTACAATCGCGCCAACCTGCAGCCTTGTAATGTCTCCCCGCCAAACAGACAATTTATCCGCAAAAGGAACTTTACTGTTGTATTGCTCCCTGACAGTCGGAATATCCGACAACGAAACAATCCCCTTCGCAGTAAGCTCTTCCCGAAGATAATCATCCTGAAGCTTCAAAAGCTCAGCAGAAACAGCCTTCGGCATACGGATATTCATAAGAGAACGAATTGCGTTTTTCTTTTCCACAAGGTTATAAGTGTCCGTTTCAAGAGTCCTGTATTCTGTGGAGTCCTCCTTTAACTTCTCTAAAAAAGCATCCGTCTTATCAACTGTATTCATTCAACGCATTCCTTTCTATCATATTTGACTTTATATTCTGTTAATTTGAACCGTAAATTTCACAGGTTTTCCGCAATCAGGACAATACTTGATATCACATTTTAAGGTCTCAGCACGGCATTTATCGGTCGATACAGTTTGGCGCTGAAAAACTTCACCACCACCCCTGTCAGTAAAGCGGAAATGATCGTCCCTTCCCTTGTTCCCACAATCGAAAAATTAAAAAATAAGAGTGACAAAACAAGCGCAAGCACAACACAGAGCACATCAAATGTAATCTTAATATTTCCAAACTCCTTGTGAAGTTTATCTGAAACAACTTTTACAAATGCCTCACCGGAATTCATAATAACATTCGCAATTACAGACAACGAAATCCCAAATCCAAGAATGATTACACCAACAATTACCATAATCAGCCGAACCGGATAGAAATCTGTAGGAATAAAGGACACCATCCACATTCCCAGATCCGTAAACCAACCAAAGAGAAAGGATACCAGTATCTGTAAAAACTGTATTGATTGAAAGTGCTTTCCCAATATTGCAATCTGCCCTGCAATCAGAATACAGTTCCAGATGATCAGCCATGTCCCCAGAGAAAGGGAATCAAATTTGCAGCTCATCACATTTGCAACAGAGGAAATGGGTGAGACACCCAGTTCTCCATGCTTTGTGAATGCCACGCCTATGGCAGCAAAGAACAGACTGATTATAAACAGTACATATCGTTTCACTATTTCATTTTTTGTCATGAGGTACATCTCCTTTGTAATACTAATAATTAGTTTACTAATTATTCTATATCTCACAATATACTTTGTCAAGTATCATGTACCCTCTTTATCATTGAGATTTTCTTTTATCCGAATCAGAAAATCATTCAATAATGTCTGTTCCTCGTCCGTAAAATTTTTAAGAGCACGTTCTTCGATTTTGCAAAACTCTGATTCCACATGCTCCGCCAGCTCCTTCCCCTGCTTCGTCAGATAAACATACAGACTGCGGCGGTTATTGCCGTGCGTTTTACGGATGATCAAATTTTTATTTTCCATGCCAAGCAGAATGGAAGTCAGTGTTGCAGGTTCAATATGACATGCTGCCGCAATCTCTTTTTGCACCGCCCCGTCATGGTCTCTCAGATAGTCAAGCACCTTGGGCTGCCCTGCTGTCAGATTCGTGTCCTTGATTCCTACAAGCAACGCCTTTTGAAATGCCAGATGATTTACCATGAGCAGATAGTGAAGCGTTCCCTTCATTGTTTCCCTCCGTGATCACATTACATTATAATCATAATTATTAGTTTTCTAATAATTATATGATTCACAACGCGCTTTGTCAAGATTACGGCCTTTTATCTGATAAAGTTTGTAAATATAAGCTCTTCTCATTCAGGCAATTCTACGTCAACCTTCCGCGCAACTTCCTGACAGCACAGCAGGTCTCAAACTTTTCCAATGATGCTTCTTTACTCCTGCGGTTTCAACGGCCCATAATAATAGCTTGCTGTTGCACCTCCGTCAATCAGGATGGTAGAGCCTGTGATAAACGCGCCTGCAGGACCCATCAATAATTCCGCAACATTGGCAACTTCATCCGCAGTTCCGGGACGTCCTGCAGGACATTTTGCAAACATGTTCTTGTAAAAATCACCGCGTGGACCATTAAATTCGTCAATCGCCAGCGGGGTGACAATAATCCCCGGTGCAATGTCATTCAGTCGTGTGCCGCGCTCTCCCCATTTC
Organism: uncultured Lachnospiraceae bacterium; assembly: GCA_947178465.1. GTDB lineage: Bacteria > Bacillota > Clostridia > Lachnospirales > Lachnospiraceae > COE1. The sequence goes on from CAMWYL010000061.1 coordinate 6,239, forward strand.
ACTGCTTCCGCCATAACTCGTTTTTCATTACAGCGTTTTGCCATCTGGTAAGCATGGAGCGTGTCACGGATATTCTCAGGCTGCAACATTTCCAAGGATAACAGTTCTTCTGTAGGTGTTGTTGCCAGCAGTTCATCCTTCTCCGGAGTCAGGGCAGGCATTCTGTGACCGCTCTGACTGGAGATTGTCACACCGACACCTCCTTCTTTAATCACTTTTCCCACTTCCTCCAGAAGAACCGCAGTACCGTACAGGTCCACTTTCAAAATAGCTTCCACGGGAGCCTGGCTGGGAGAAACCCCTGCCGCATTGACAAGCATGGAAATCTCACCATACTTTAATGCCTCGTCAATCAGGTTTCGGATTGATTCACGGCTTGACAAATCCATTTCCATCGGCGTTACATCAAATCCTGCTTCGTTCATAATCTTCGCAATGGTTTCGGCGTTTTTCAGACTCTTATCCCCAACAACAATTTTCTTTCCAAACCCTATTCTTCTGGCAATCGCCATGCCAATCTGACCGGCGCCTGTTAAAATCATTACATCTTTCATGTTCTAATTCTCCTTCCTATATGGCTTATCTGATTTCATTATATTGACTTTGAACGTTCAGAACAATTTCACTTTCAAGGGATATGTAATAAGAAAAACTTATCTAAAAAAGCCGTACCCTTTACGTATACGGCTTTTCAATACTTTGACTAAGCATTGACAGGAAATTTTGATTTTAAAATATCGGCAAACTCCTCTATGTAGTAACCGGAATTGTCTGCTTTTCGGAATACACAATAATTTCTTCTTATGGGTTTGCCATTACGCAAAAGCGGGACACGATGCAGAGTCGTGCCAAGTTGCTGTACCGGTTGGCTACCGCCTTCCACCGGCATGAATCCTTTGCCTCCGATCACTAACAGTCTTGCCTCCTCCAAATTTTCTGCAAAGAGGAATTCCCCGGTTATGCCTACGATATCACGATAATAGGTCTGTTCATTTTCCTGCTGGCCGGTGGAAGCCACCAAAATACATGGAATCCCTCTCAGTTCGGAAACATCCACACTTTCCATATCGGCAATGGCATGGCGTCCTACTATCTCAATGCAACATTCATAGGTAACCAGAAGAGAATTGACGTACTCATCAGAAAACGCACGCCTTTGATCACTCAAAACCAGATCCACATGTTCCAGACGCAGCTCATCATAGAGTTCCTCATGATTGCCATTGATGATTTGAATTGCCACATCCGGATATTTTTCCGTAAAATCGGCAACTGCCTGTTGAAACTCTCTTCCACTGTATCCTTTCAAATAACCGACACAAAGCCGGGCATCTTTTCCATGCGCAATTTGGACTGTCTCCCTGCACAGTTTTTCAAAATCTGCCGTCAAAACAAGACTCTTTTTATAAAAATGTTCCCCTGCAGGGGTTACGGTAAATTTCCTGTTCCTGCGTTCCAGCAGGCTGACGCCAAGTTCCTGTTCTAATGCCTGTATTTGTTGAGAAATGGCAGACTGGGATATATAACATTCCTCTGCTGCTTGCGTAAAACTTTTATTTCTGACTATGGCTTGAAAATATTTCATTTGTCGAATCATATTTTCATTATTGTCCTCTCCAATCTATTCAATGACATCCGTGTCATTTATATTTTCATCCTCCTCAAGCATTTCATCCACATCATCCAGTTCCTGTGTGCCGTCAAACACCTTCTCTCGAACCTTTGCTATTTTCGCGACAACAACACCTTCATCCAAATTAATCATCTTTACACCCGACGTATTACGCCCAATCATGGATATATCATTGACAGACATTTGGATAATAACGCCCTCAGTCGTAATCATCATAATTTCGTTGTCATCCTTTACTGCCTTAACACCGATAACATTTCCTGTCTTTTCGGAAATACGGTAGCACTTAATCCCCTTACCGCCGCGCTTTTGCACCGTGAACTCATCAAGCTCCGTCCGCTTACCCATACCCTTCTCAGATACGATTAAGAGTGATTCACCTTGTGTATTGAGCTGCATGCCGACAATCTCGTCGCCATCGTCAAGGTTCATACCGATAACACCCATCGCTCCCCTGCCCATAGAGCGTACATCCGTCTCTTTAAAGCGGATACACATACCGTACTTTGTTACAAGGAAAATCTCAGAGTTTTCATCCGTTACCTTTACTTCAATCAGCTCATCATCATCCCGCAGAGAAATTGCGGCAAGACCCGTTTTACGCACATTGGAAAACTCCATAATCGGCGTTTTCTTCGCAATTCCCTTTTTTGTAATCATAAACAGATGCTTACCCGCTTCATATTCCCGAATCGGTATCATGGCCGAAATCTTTTCTCCGGGATTGAGCTGCAACAGATTGACAATCGCCATCCCGCGCGCAGTTCTGCCAGCCTCGGGTATCTCATATGCCTTCAACCTGTATACACGTCCAAAATTCGTAAAAAACATGAGATAGTGATGCGTAGTCGTCATCAACAAATCTTCAATGTAATCATCATCAATCGTTGACATACCTTTAATACCGCGGCCTCCTCTATGCTGTGTCTTGAAATTATCCACCGTCATGCGCTTGATATAGCCAAGGCTTGTCATTGCGATAACCGTATTATCACGGGGAATCAAATCTTCATCATTAATTTCAAATTCATCATAGCCAAACTTGGTACGTCTGTCATCTCCGTATTTCTCGGAAATAATCATAATCTCTTCTTTAATGACACCAAGCAACAGCTTTTTATCCGCCAAAATCGCCTTGTACTCCTTGATTTTCTCGAGTAGTTCCGCATGCTCATTCTCAAGCTTTTCTCTCTCCAAGCCTGTCAACGCACGCAGACGCATATCTACGATTGCCTGCGCCTGAACATCCGTCAGACCGAATTTTTCAATTAATCCTTCCTTCGCCGCCTGCGTATTCGCACTGCCGCGTATGATGCGGATTACCTCGTCAATATTGTCAAGCGCAATTAACAAGCCCTGTAAAATATGGTCTCTTTCCTCAGCTTTATTCAGGTCATACTGCGTCCTTCTGGTAACAACTTCCTCCTGATGCCTGATATAATAAGTCAGGATATCCTTTAGGTTCATTACCTTAGGCTGGTTATCCACAAGAGCAAGCATAATCACGCCGAAGCTGTCCTGAATCTGCGTATGCTTATAAAGCTGATTCATAATGACATTCGCATTCGCATCCTTCCTCAGCTCAATACAGATGCGCATACCCTCTCTATCTGATTCATCGCGCAAATCCGTGATTCCGTCTATTTTCTTTTCCTTTACAAGGTCAGCAATCTTCTCAATCAGACGCGCCTTATTGACCATATATGGAAGCTCTGTAACAATAATTCTGCTCTTTCCGTTTGGCATACTCTCGATATTCGTTACACCGCGCACCTTGATTTTGCCGCGCCCTGTACGGTACGCTTCCTCAATACCGCGTGTACCGAGAATAATACCGCCTGTCGGAAAATCAGGACCCTTTACAATCGGCAGAAGTTCCTCAATATCGGTATCCCTGTCCTCGTTAATGCGGTTATCCATAATTTTGACAACCGCTGCGATTACCTCACGCAAATTGTGCGGCGGGATATTCGTCGCCATACCGACCGCAATACCCTGCGTACCGTTTACCAGAAGATTTGGATAACGACTCGGAAGAACCGTCGGCTCCTTCTCCGTTTCGTCAAAGTTCGGTGCAAAATCCACGGTATTCTTGTTGATATCGGCAAGAAGCTCCATGGAAATCTTGCTCAGTCTTGCCTCTGTATATCGCATCGCAGCCGCGCCGTCACCGTCCACGGAACCAAAGTTCCCATGACCGTCCACAAGCGGATAGCGCGTAGACCATTCCTGCGCCATATTTACCAACGCACCGTAAATAGAACTGTCACCGTGCGGATGATACTTACCCATGGTATCGCCGACAATACGCGCGCTCTTCCTGTGCGGCTTATCGGGACCATTATTCAATTCAATCATCGCGTAAAGCACTCTGCGCTGTACCGGCTTTAATCCATCTCTGACATCGGGTAAGGCACGGGAAGCAATTACGCTCATTGCATATTCTATGTAGGATTTCTCCATAGTTTTCTGCAAATCGACTTCCTGTATCTTGTCAAAAATTGTATCATCCATATTTTAATAACCATGCCTTTCTCTTAACATGTGAAAGCAGCTTTCACACTCAACCGTCAAATTTCCGTCCTTTCAGACTATATATCCAAATTCTCCGCATACTTGGCATTTGCCTCAATAAATTCCCGTCTCGGCTCCACTTTATCGCCCATCAGGGTTGTAAAAATAAGGTCAATCTCCGACTCGGCCTCCTCATTCATGGAAACCTTTAACAATACACGCTTTTCCGGATCCATTGTCGTATCCCAAAGCTGCTCGGCATCCATTTCACCGAGTCCTTTATAGCGTTGAATTTTATTATTCTGATCGCGACCGACCTCATCCAAAATTTTGGAAAGCTCCTCATCTGAATACGCATACCAGGTCTTCTTATTCTTCTCTAACTTAAAGAGAGGCGGCTGCGCCAGATATACATGTCCCTGCTTAATCAGCTCCGGCATAAAGCGGTAAATAAAAGTCAGCATCAGTGTCGCAATATGCGCACCGTCCACATCGGCATCCGTCATAATGATAATCTTGTCATAACGCAGCTTTGAAATATCAAAATCATCATGGATTCCCGTACCAAACGCCGTAATCATCGCCTTAATCTCAGCATTTCCGTATATCCTGTCAAGCCTTGCCTTCTCCACATTCAATATCTTGCCGCGAAGCGGAAGAATAGCCTGTGTTGCGCGGCTTCTTGCGGTTTTCGCACTGCCGCCTGCGGAATCTCCCTCCACGATAAAAATTTCACAATTCTTCGGGTCTTTATCAGAACAATCCGCCAATTTTCCGGGAAGCGCCGTTCCCTCAAGCGCTGTCTTTCTTCTCGTTAAATCCCTCGCTTTTCTGGCCGCCTCTCTGGCTCTCTGCGCCAAAATGGACTTCTCACAAATCTGCTTTGCAACCGTCGGATTCTGCTCAAGATAATAGGTAAGCTGCTCGCTCACAATGCTGTCAACCGCACCACGCGCCTCAGAATTTCCAAGCTTCTGCTTTGTCTGTCCCTCAAACTGCGGATCTTCAATCTTGATAGAGACAATCGCGGTAAGTCCTTCGCGAATATCGTCACCGCTCAAGTTGACTTCGCTCTCCTTCAAAAGCTTAAAGTTTCTCGCATAATCATTAAAGGTCTTTGTGATGGCATTCCGAAAGCCTGCCAAATGCGTACCGCCCTCCGGCGTGTTGATGTTATTTACAAAGCTGTATGCACTCTCTGTGTAGGAATCATTGTGCTGCATCGCGACTTCGACATACACATTATCCTTCTTACCTTCAAAGTACATAACGTCCTCATAGAGCGGTGTTTTGCTCTTGTTCAGGTAGGTTACAAATTCCCGAATACCGCCCTCATAATGGAAGGATTTTTCCACGGGACCGTCCTCGGGACGCAAATCCCTGAGAACAATTTTGAGATTTCTTGTAAGAAACGCCATCTCTCGAAGACGCTGCTTTAATACATCAAAATCATAAACGGTTTCCTCAAAAATCGTATCGTCTGGTAAAAATGTAATTTTAGATCCGGTTTTGTCCGGCTCACACTCTCCGATTACCTTCAACGGATAGCAGACATGGCCTCTTTCATAGCGTTGCTTATAAATCTTTCCTTCATTACAGATTTCTACCTCAAGCCATGTGGAAA